>NZ_VPBP01000002.1:0-245745 GCF_013418685.1 Acinetobacter sp. YH12129 | reverse complement strand
ATTGCCAAGCGTTATGAAAAAGGCAGTACGATATTGACGAGTAACTTACCCTTTAGCCAGTGGTCCAAATCCTTTGCAGATGATGTCACGTTGACCGCTGCGATGTTAGATCGGTTATTGCATCACTGTCATGTGGTACAAATATCGGGTGAGAGTTATCGTTTGAAGGATAAAAAAAGAATTGGGATTCAGCCCCAGGTTGAAACTTAATACGAGATCAAAGGGGTCAATTTTACTTTGCCATTTGAAAGGTAAAAGGGGTCAATTTTAGAATGCCGTTGACATAGAAATTCCCTCCCTCTCTTTCAACACTCATTTTACTTTGCTTTTTTATTCAAAATACGGACTACCTCTTTTTAAACTGCCTGAATTCTTCTTTAGAAAATTCTATAAATAAAAAAAGCCCCAAGTTATGGGGCTTTTTAAAAAATTTAACTTACTCACTGACTGGATAAAGCAATCCTTGATCGACTCGAAAGATTTGACCTGATCCAAAGTCGATCTGCTGCAGCTCTCCTTTTAATTTTGGGAAGCCAGCAATTTTCTCCAATTGCGGTGAGCGTTGAAAATTCTTCGTTTTAGGATTGTACATCCAATAAATAAATCGCTTATCTTCTATTTTTCGACCATCAGAGGTATCCGAAAGTACAACATCATAGTATCCATCAAAGTTTACATCTAAGAATCCCATACTATTCCCAAAGGCATTAAAGCCTTGTAATGACTGTAGTACCTCGTCATTTGACTTATTAATTACATCTACGCGTTTTAGTGACTTCCCATAAGGTTGGTCTGCAGATTGCACCCCATAAAACTTAAACAGCAGGATAGGTTTATCTGCAGCTTTAAACGCAGGTTCAAACTGTAAATAACTTGTAGATGGTGGTACCGTTTTTTCCATCAGTTCAGCTTTAAACGAGCCTGTATTTGCATTCAATGTTCCTGCTAATCGATAAGCAGTTGCCGCACTTTGTTCAGTCCCAACATTGACTGAATTCAGATCTATAAAATCAGCTTTTTGAGTCCCTTTAAAGTTAATTTGTTTGGGCTCTTGCAGATCAGTCAAAGTCCCGTGCGGATTTCATATACCAGCATACAAATCTAAGAAATAGCGTCCTTCAGTCGAGCGAAGCATCCGCTGCATGGATATCCGAACATCAGGTAAATGCTTTAACTCAGGTTGTGCTATCTCAGCATCTTGTGCAAAACTAATCACAGGTAGACAAAGAGCGAGTAAAAAAGAGAGTTTTGACATTTTCATTGCAATTACACACTCCATGCAGCATGAATAATGCCTACTCTATCACAACCTAAATTCAACTCAGCTGACACAAATATAGGAGTTTTGAAACCACCCATGACTCAAAACCATCAAATTAAATTTGATTCGCTTTTAAAGACCATGTTTCCAAATCTAATGAAATGCATTTCAAACCAATATTAGATTCAATACTTAGATCTTTCAGTAATTCAAACTGATCTACCTCTTATGATCAATTACTGGCTTCACAAGCTCTTGCTTTCTTCTAAGATCAATATATGCATTTTTCCCAACATATACTTCAACAAAGGCTTCTTCAGGCAATTTTAATGTATAAATATTGGACGTGTTTGCAATAGGACTCTTTGCCAAAGTTGGTCATTGATATATGCATGTGTTTTTGTAGAAAAATAATACCCGAATTGAGCATCTCTAATATTTTTTACAATACTTACTTCCTCTTCGTATGCCCATTCCTGCATTTTATAAAGCAAACCATGCTTTATTAAAACCTCTTCATTATCCCAATTTAAAATATTTGAATTTCCTACCGACATTAATTTTTCAACACTTGCCACATTGGCCTGCTTCGCGCTGTTTTTAAATATCTCAACTCCCCTTTTGTTGAAGGAATAATAAATTGATCACCATCTTCAAAACCTGCTTTGCATGTGTCTATTCCGATCACAACACCTTTTTTAACTATCCCCATAATGTGACCAGATGAGTAGATTTAAAGCAGTTCTAGTCAAACTTAAAATCACATACTTTCTAGAAAACTGATTTCGGAATGCACTACTGCTACCGATGTCGGTACATCCAAATCATAAAAACCAAAACCAGTGCATTCAAATGGGTCATTAAAATCTTCTAAATGTGAAAAACATAGAGATTTTGTTTTTAAAATCGTTAAAGCAGTTTCAAAACTCACATATTTATATAAAATCATTATTCTAACCCACGCTAATATTGGGTTCCTTGTAGCATAAAACTCAAAAGATAATTAAATAAATTCTTTTCTTTGATTACGATTTTGTTCGCTTGGATCCAAAGTATGAACGAGTACAAAACATTGTTTTGTACGAAGTACAACGAGGCAGCACACTGTTCTGAGTGACGCGTAAGGAATGAAAGCACTACTTTTCTATTTTTAAGGCAAGTAACTTTAGATATTAAAAAACCCACTCAAAATGAGTGGGTCTTCGTATTCAAATCAATTGATTCAAGAAATTAGTTTTTCTCTTTATCAACGATTTTGTTCGCTTGGATCCAAGGCGCGAAAATGATGAAAGTATCGCTTACATCATTTGAGGCTCGTAGCCTTGATGCCGTCTTTTATAAGGGATAAAAAAGCCCCTGTTAAAAACAAGGGCTTTTTGACTTAGATATCAGAACTTCGTTCTTTTCTTTGTCTACGATTTTGTTCGCTTGGATCCAAGGTACGTAAAAATAGAAAAGCATGCTTTTCTATTTTTAAGGCACGTAACTTTAGATATTAAAAAACCCACTCAAAATGAGTGGGTCTTCGTATTCAAATCAATTGATTCAAGAAATTAGTTTTTCTCTTTATCAACGATTTTGTTCGCTTGGATCCAAGGCATCATCGCACGTAACTTGTTACCAGTTACTTCGATACCATGCGCCGCGTTTTGACGACGACGAGCAGTCATAGAAGGATAGTTCAACGCACCTTCTTGGATGAACATCTTCGCGTATTCACCAGATTGAATACGTTTAAGCGCATTACGCATAGCTTCACGAGACTGTTCGTTGATTACTTCAACACCAGTTACGTATTCGCCATATTCAGCATTGTTTGATACTGAATAGTTCATGTCCGCGATACCGCCTTCGAACATTAAGTCAACGATCAATTTAAGTTCGTGTAGACATTCGAAGTAAGCCATTTCTGGTGCATAACCAGCTTCAACAAGAGTTTCGAAGCCCATTTTAACCAATTCAACAGCACCACCACAAAGAACTGCTTGCTCACCGAAAAGGTCAGTTTCAGTTTCTTCACGGAATGAAGTTTCGATAATACCAGTACGGCCACCACCAACACCTGAAGCGTAAGAAAGCGCAACGTTACGTGCATTACCAGAAGCATCTTGGTGAACAGCGATAAGATCAGGTACACCTGAACCACGTTGGAATTCTGAACGTACAGTATGACCTGGCGCTTTTGGAGCAACCATGATTACGTCAAGGTCAGCACGTGGAACAACTTGGTTATAAAGAACAGAGAAACCATGAGCAAATGCTAGCGTTGCACCTTGCTTGATGTTTGGCTCAATTACGTCACGGTAAAGTTGTGATTGGAACTCATCTGGAGTCAAAATCATAACTAAGTCAGCTTGAGCTACAGCAGCAGGAACTTCTGAAACTTTAAGACCAGCATTTTCAGCTTTTTTCCAAGAAGTAGAACCAGCACGTAGACCTACAGTTACGTCAACGCCTGAATCCTTAAGGTTAAGCGCATGAGCATGGCCTTGTGAACCATAACCAATGATTGCTACTTTTTTGCCTTGGATGATAGATAAATCTGTGTCTTTATCGTAAAAAATTTGCATTGCTGTCTCCGCTAAAATGCTTTTGTTTCCTTTAACTTGATACCGTGATTCTGTTTGATTATTCACGTTTCAAGTACCTCACCCATAGGAGTGAGGTGAATATATAAAATTAGATAGTTAAAACTTTTTCGCCACGTGCGATACCTGAAACACCTGAACGTACAACTTCTAGAATTGTATTTTCAGCTAAGGCATCAATAAAGCCATCTATCTTTTCAGTTGTACCTGCGATTTGAATGGTATATGTCGTTGGCGTTACGTCTACGATTTGTCCACGGAAAATATCCGCAGTACGTTTAATTTCGGCACGTGCTGAACCGAGTGCTTTGACTTTAATTAACATCAATTCACGTTCAATATGAGCACCTTCAGACAAATCAACAACTTTTACAACTTCTACAAGCTTGTTGAGCTGCTTAGTGATTTGTTCAATTTTGTGCTCATCACCATACGTGGTTAAAGTCAAACGCGAAAGTGTCGGATCTTCTGTTGGCGCTACGTTTAATGTCTCAATGTTATAACCACGCTGAGAGAATAAACCTACCAAACGTGAAAGCGCACCTGCTTCGTTTTCTACAAGTACAGAGATAATATGTCTCATTGTGTGCGCTCTCCTTTGCCTAACCACATATCTTTCATTGACTGGCCAGCAACCAACATTGGATATACATGCTCTGAACGATCAACCATCACGTTAATAAACACGCACTTGTCATTGATCGCCATTGCTTCAGCAAGCTTCGATTCGAGTTCATCTGCATGATCAATTTGAATACCCACATGCCCATACGCTTCCATTAATTTAGGGAAGTCAGGAAGTGACTCAACATAAGAACTTGAGTGACGACCTTCGTAGTTCATGTCTTGCCATTGCTTAACCATACCTAATGCACGGTTATTCAAGCATAGAATTTTTACATTCAAGCCATATTGCTTACATGTAGAAAGTTCTTGGATACACATCTGAATCGATGCTTCGCCAGTAATACACACTACTTGTTGATCTGGGAAGGCAAGTTTTGCTGCCATAGCATATGGCAAACCTACACCCATGGTTCCTAGACCACCTGAGTTGATCCATTGACGTGGACGTGTGTATTTGTAGTAAAGCGCACCAAACATTTGGTGTTGACCAACGTCTGAAGTAATGATGGCTTGGCTATTGGTAATTTTATCCAACGCTTCAACAACTTGCTGTGGCTTCATTGAACCATCAGTTGGTTTATCATAGTTCAAACCATGAACTTGACGCCATTCATTGATTTGTTTCCACCAAGCCGCGATATCTTCTGGATTTGGTTTAGACACATTCAATTGCTTTAATTGAGCCAACATTTCAGTCAATACAGGCTCTACTGCACCCACAATTGGGATGTGCGCCATAATTGTTTTTGAAATCGTTGCTGGGTCTATATCAATATGAATGACTTTGGCATTTGGACAGAATTTCGCTGGATTATTGGTTACACGGTCATCGAAGCGCGCGCCCACACACAGAATCACATCTGCATTGTGCATCGTCATATTGGCTTCGTAAGTACCATGCATACCCAACATGCCGATGAATTGTTCATCATTGCCCGGATACGCACCAAGACCCATTAAGGTACTGGTTACTGGATAACCCAGTAAATGTGCAAGTTCTGTCAACTGTGCAGAAGCATTGCCTTGAACCACACCGCCGCCTGAATAAATAATTGGGCGTTTAGCATGAATCAATTCATCAATTGCTTTACGAATTTGACCTGAGTGACCACGATGCGGCGGTTGATACGAACGCATTTTCACTTTTTCAGGATATTCGTAAGCAAATTTCTCTGCAGGATTCGTTGCATCTTTTGGAATATCAACGACAACAGGACCCGGACGACCACTTGAAGCGATATAAAATGCCTTCTTAATAATCGAAGGGATTTCGCTTGCATGACGTACTTGGAAGCTGTGTTTTACGATTGGGCGCGAAATACCAACCATATCCGTTTCTTGGAACGCATCCTCACCGATAAGATGGCTTGCAACCTGACCTGACAAAATCACCATTGGGATTGAGTCCATATAGGCAGTTGCAATTGGAGTTACGGTATTTGTTGCACCCGGACCAGATGTCACCAGTACGACACCTGTTTTACCTGTGACACGTGAGTAAGCATCAGCCATATGACCAGCAGCTTGCTCGTGGCGCACTAGGTAATGATTGATTTTTTCTTGTTGAAATAGCGCATCATAAATATGCAGTACTGCGCCGCCTGGGTATCCAAAAACATGTTCAACGCCTTCGTCCGCTAAAGCGCGTACGAGCATTTCACCACCAGATAAAAGTTCCAACGTGATTCACCCTAATCTTTTTTCACGCACAAATGGAGGGCATTTGTCGTGGTTAATTCATTAACTGTGTGCTCTGTTATAGCACACAAATTTCATAGTTTTCATAGCAATAAGAAAAAAATCTGACCTGCTTGCTGTTTGAGCAATATGGGGTCTAAAACATGTTGGGATAAACATATTTTGTTGGCTTTGTTCAACGTCTCGGCTAGAGAAGAAGTCCATTGCTAAAATGCACTCATTCGAAGGGTGATCGATCTAAGGCATATAAAACTAAAGACAGCATTTTTGTAGTTTCAACCATTAAAGTCAAGTTTAAAAATCGGCTTTTTTCTGATTACTTACAGACCGTTTGTTTTTTAAGCACACTCCCGTTCTTTGCATTCTTTGTAGTTTGTTTATTTATAACCAGTTAGCATGTATTTAATAAAATACTTTTATAAATCTAATAAATAAATTAAATGAATGGATGTATGTTTTTAATTCAATTGCCTTACATTGAAGTTGCTGCATAGGTTAAATGATAAGAATCCAATATTTTTATTGCTTATAAATCCCCCAATTCATCATTCACAAAGTTATTCATCCCACACGATGTCCCTTTTATCCTTTGTGCTAAAAAATGCATAGATTCTACTGTCAAAAAAGCGCAAAATTTTCAGCATAATTTTGCATGATCACTCTAACTATGGGACTGAATTTATGATGAAGACGACGATTGTACGAACTGCATGTATTTTATCTAGCATGGCATTTTGCCTGACCAGTTTGGACCTTTCAGCGAAAGAATATTACAAATGGGTGGACGCTAAAGGTTCAACGCATTACACCACCACGCCACCGCCAAAAAATGCGCAGCGCAAAGGTAAAGTAAATACCTATGGTGCAACAACGACTACGCAATCAACTCCAGCAAAAAACCAAGAAGAGGTTTCACGTGAAGCCGAACAGTCGAATGAACAAAATGAGCAACTAGCGGAACAACAACGCGAAGCCAATGCAGCGCTCCGCCAAGCTCAAGCGGTAGCTGCCGCACCACAATAATTTACGCCAAAGCCTTCAATTTTGACTTAAATTATTTACATCTACACAGCATCGCAAAATTCACTCTAGGCGTATTTTGCGCTATGCTGTAGCACAAACTTTTTAACCGTTATTTCTATTTACGTTTATGACTACTCACATTGACCCTGAATATCAAGCCAGTGCGATTGAACCTACAGTCCAACAAGACTGGGAAAATCGCAAAGCCTTTAAAGTTGCCGACCAAGTAGAAGGACCACGTCGTTATATCCTCTCTATGTTCCCTTATCCAAGTGGCAAACTGCATATGGGTCATGTGCGTAACTATACGATTGGTGACGTGATCAGCCGTTTCCACCGTTTACAAGGTGAAACTGTGCTACAACCCATGGGTTGGGATGCTTTCGGCCTACCTGCTGAAAATGCGGCGATTGCCCATCAAGTCGCTCCTGCAAAATGGACTTTTGAAAACATTGATTACATGCGTAATCAGCTTAAAAAGTTAGGTCTTTCTGTAGATTGGGATCGTGAATTTGCAACTTGCACACCTGAATATTACCGTTGGGAACAATGGTTATTCGTACAGCTTTATAAAAAAGGTTTAATTTACCGTAAGCTTTCAACAGTGAACTGGGACCCAGTAGACCAAACTGTTTTAGCAAACGAACAAGTTGAAAATGGTCGTGGCTGGCGTTCTGGTGCATTGGTCGAAAAACGTGATATTCCAATGTACTACTTCCGCATCACTGACTATGCGCAAGAATTACTTGACGATTTAGAAACATTAAAAGACGGCTGGCCACAGCAAGTTCTTACCATGCAACGTAACTGGATTGGTCGCTCTCAAGGGATGGAAATCACCTTCCCTTCAGCGAATCCAGACGTTTATGCAGATGGTTTAACTGTATTTACCACTCGTGCTGACACACTCATGGGTGTGACTTATGTTGCAGTTGCAGCAGAACACCCAATGGCGTTAAAAGCTGCTGAAACAAACCCTGAACTTGCTGCATTTATTGAAGAATGCCGTATGGGTTCTGTTGCAGAAGCCGATCTTGCGACGGCTGAAAAGAAAGGCATGGCAACTGGTCTTTCTGTGAAGCACCCAGTTACAGGTGAAGAAGTTCCTGTTTGGATCGCGAACTACGTCTTGATGTCTTACGGTTCAGGTGCGGTGATGGCAGTGCCTTCACACGATGAACGTGACTTCGAGTTTGCCAACAAATATGGCTTAACCATCAAGCAAGTGATTGATGCCAAAGGTGCAGACGATGCAGACTTTGACGCAACAACTTGGCAGGAATGGTACGGTTCTAAAGAAGGCAAACTGGTGAATTCAGGCGAATTTGATGGTTTAGATTTACAAGGTGCATATGATGCATTCCTTGCAAAATTAGAACCGACTGGACTTGCCAACTCGAAAGTTCAATTCCGTTTACGTGACTGGGGTGTTTCTCGTCAGCGTTATTGGGGTTGTCCAATTCCAATGATCAACTGCGAAAAATGTGGTCAGGTTCCTGTACCTGAAGAACAGCTTCCAGTTGTATTGCCAACGGACGTGGTGCCGGATGGTTCAGGCAATCCACTCAACAAAATGCCTGAGTTCTATGAAACCACCTGCCCATGCTGTGGTGGCGATGCTCGTCGTGAAACAGACACTTTAGATACTTTCGTAGAATCTTCTTGGTACTATGCACGCTATGCATCTCCAGATTTCACTGATGGTATGGTGAAACCTGAAGCGGGTCAAACTTGGTTACCTGTGAATCAATACATCGGTGGTGTTGAACACGCGATTCTACATTTACTTTATGCACGTTTCTTCCATAAATTGATGCGTGATGAAGGTGTGGTACAAGGTAACGAACCATTCACTAACCTTTTAACTCAAGGTATGGTGCTTGCGGATACTTACTACCGTGAATCTGAGTCAGGTAAGAAAACATGGTTTAACCCTGCCGACATCGACTTAGAACGTGATGAAAAAGGCCGTATCATTTCTGCGAAATATCAAGGTGATGGTCAAGACGTCGTGGTTGGCGGTCAAGAAAAAATGTCGAAATCGAAAAATAACGGTATCGACCCGCAAGCGATTATTGATCAATACGGCGCAGATACTGCACGTGTATTCATGATGTTCGCTGCTCCACCAGATCAATCACTAGAATGGTCTGACGCTGGTGTTGAAGGTGCAAACCGCTTCTTAAAACGTGTATGGCGACTAGCAACTGGTTTCCTTGAACAAGGCAACTCTGCTGCAAACATCAATAAAGCGACACTATCTACCGCTGCACAAGACTTGCGTCGTAAAACACACGAAACCATTCAAAAAGTGGGTGATGACATTGCACGTCGTCACGCCTTCAACACCGCCATTGCTGCGATGATGGAACTTTTGAATGCAAACAATAAGTTTGAAGCGAAAGATGACAATGACGTTGCCGTTGCACGTGAATCAATCACAACCCTTCTAACTTTACTTGCTCCGTTTGCACCACATTTAAGCCAAACCTTATTGGCTGAGTTTGGTATCGAATTAACATCAGCACGCTTCCCTGCTGTAGATGAATCTGCGCTGACTCGTAATACACAAACGATTGTGGTGCAAGTAAACGGTAAGCTTCGTGGCAAAATAGAAGTATCTGTCGATGCCTCTAAAGATGACATTCTTGCACAAGCAAAAGCATTACCGGAAGTTCAACAATTCTTGACTGGTCCAACCAAGAAAGAAATTGTGGTGCCGAATAAATTAGTGAATTTAGTGGTTTAATTTAATCCCCCTAAATCCCCCTTTACAAAAGGGGGACTTCCCGCTCCCAATAAAAAATCGGGTCTCCTCCCTTTTTTAAAGGGAGGTCGGGAGGGATTAAAAAACAATTCCCAAACAAAGCCCGTTGCCAGTCAACGGGCTTTGACTTTACAATCCACACAGGATTTCAACATTATCCCTTCGGGAAACAGAGGACACTTTATGCACTTGGTTCAACGTGTTGCTGCAATTGTATTAACTATGGGCCTGAGCGCAGGCATGGTCGGTTGTGGTTTTCATTTAAAAGGCACCAACCCTGCTGCTGTACCTGTAGCCTATTCCAATATGCGATTGGCACTTCCTGAAGATACGGATGACCTACATGAAAAGTTAGCGATTTATTTAGGTTCTGCAGGCGTGCAATTGAGTAATAATCAAAATGCCTATGTCTTACATGTGTTGGATTACACTCCGCGCCGTTTAGAACTCAATGGTAAATTGGTTGAAACTTTATTGCGTTTGAATGTGACGTTCCAAATTGAAGATGCTCAAGGTAACCCTGTGACAGAACCACGTACATTGATGGCAACACGTAGCTACCAATACGACGTTGCAACCGTGAACACCGATGACCAAGAAGAAAAATATTTAAAACAAGTGATTATTGATGACATTGCACAACAGATCGTGCGCCAAATTTCATCAAACCGCTTACCGAAAGCAAACCCACTAACTGCACCGACCAAAGCTGAGTAATTTTGATTTATGAAACTTGACTATCTTCAGGCATTAAAACGTGTAGATGAAGCGCAAGGTGCCTGGGTGCTACATGGTCAAGAGCCATTACTCGAACAAAATCTCCTCGATGCATTTCGTAAGAGTTGGAACGCTCGAGAAATCGAGCGTCAACGTTATGACATTAGCTCTGCTGCTGACTGGAAAAATGTCTTTAATGCGTTAAATAGTTTGTCATTATTTTCCAGTCAACTGGCGATTGAGGCACATGGCAGCATTAAACCCGATGCCAATGGACTAAAACTGTTAAAAAGCTATTTGCAGCAAAATGAAAATAACTTGCTGCTCGTGGTCATGCCGAAGCAAGACAGTGCGAGTTTAAAGACCAGTTTCTTCCAAACCATTGATGCCAATGGGGTCAATGTTGCACTGACTGCAAATTACCCTAAAGATCGTCAGCAAATCTTAGCCACCGAGGCGCAAAAGCTTGGCATTCAACTCGCCAATGATGCTTGGCAATGGTTAGAACAGCATCATGAGCACAATTTACTGGCTGCAAAAAATAGTTTAATGCGTGTCGCAGATACTTTTCCTGAAGCTGAAATGATTCAGATTGATCATCTGTACTCTTGCTTACAAGATCAGTCACGCTACACCACCTATGATTTAAATGATGCAATGCTGCAAGGCAATTTGGCGCAATCAATTAAAATTTTTCAATATTTGATTGCCTCTGGTGAGCCGATGTCACTTATTTTATGGAGTATCAGTAAGGAAATGCGCTTGCTGATGCAACTGTTTGAGCAACCACAAAATGCCTTGCAAATTGGCATTTGGAAGACCAAAGTCGGACTGTATCAACAAGCTTTACGTCGTTTAAATGCCAATGAGTTTCTGACTTGGCCTGCCCTACTGTTACGTTTAGATGCCTCGATTAAAGGTTTGGGACATGAAAATCCGGAGCATTTAGTGCAACAAGCGATTGCCAGCTTATGTGGTCGAAAATTATTTTATTAAAATTTATCTTTGATATTTTCAGCGCTCGATGATAAAAAAATAACTAAACGAATAATTCTCATTTACATTTGTTCAAAATATTCACAATTTATCCGTATTTAACTCTTATAATTCAAATAACTTTCTTAACTCTTTACTGCCAATCATGCCAAAAATAAAACCAGCAAAATTGATCGTAGCCATCATCGCTGCTCTGGCGATCGCTGTCACAGCATGGCATTTTTTTAAACCGAAACAAGAGCAACCGCAGTACATTACGGCTGAAGTCAGCCGTGGGGATATTGAAAACTCAGTGCTTGCAACCGGTGTACTTGAAGCGACCAAAATGGTCAGCGTGGGTGCGCAGGTTTCAGGTCAGGTTAAAAAAATGTATGTGCAACTTGGCGATGAAGTGAAACAAGGTCAATTGATTGCGCAAATCGATTCGGTACGTCAGGAAAATGACCTTAAAACAGCCGAAGCCAGTATTAAAAATCAACAAGCGCAATTGGCAGTAAAAAATGCAAATTTAGCCAAAGTCGATGCTGAATATAAACGTCAGCAAGCGATGTACGCTCAAGATGCGACTAGTCGTGCAGAACTTGAATCTGCGCTAGCAAGTTATAAAACTGCGCAAGCTGATATTGCAGCCATTAATGCACAAATCGAACAATCACGTTTAACTTTAGCGACTGCAAAAGAAGACTTAGGCTATACACAAATTGTTGCACCTATGGATGGAACCATCGTGGCGATTGTGACTGAAGAAGGTCAAACCGTAAACGCCAACCAAAGTGCGCCTACCATTGTGAAATTGGCTAAACTCGACACCATGACCATTAAAGCTGAAATTTCTGAAGCTGATGTGATGAAAGTCCAAGAAGGTCAAACTGTTTACTTTACGACATTGGGCGACAGTGAAACAAAACACTATGCTACCCTGCGCCAAGTTGAACCTGCACCAAACTCAATTAACACCGAAAGCAACAGCAATACCTCTTCGTCTTCAAGTACTGCGGTTTACTACAACGCGCTATTTGATGTCCCGAATGAAGACGGCAAATTGCGTATCGATATGACCGCTCAGGTGTATATCATTTTAGACGAAGCCAAGAATATCTTGACTGTACCTGCTGCAGCCGTACAAACCTCGAACCGTCCACAACGTAGCCGAAATAATACGTCTACCGATGGTGAATCTGCTGATAAAAATACCAACGCAGAAGCTAAATCGAATAAAGATAATCCAAACCGTCCTAAACGTTTAGAACTAACCGAAGCTGAAAAAGCATTGGTCAAACAAGGTAAAGCGAGCGTTGCTATGGTACGTGTATTGCAAGCGGATGGTTCTGCACAACCTCAACCTGTATTACTTGGTTTAAATAACCGTGTGACCGCACAAGTGATCCGTGGCCTAAAACAAGGTGACAAAGTCGTAATTGCCGACGGTTCAGATACCTCTAATGATTCAGCGAAACGCAGCAACCGTGGTGGTGCTGGCGGCCCAATGAGAATGTAATGATGAGTCAAAATCAGACGCCTCTACTCGAGGTCAAGAATCTGACGCGTGAATTCCCTGCCGGAGAAAACACCGTCCAGATTCTAAAAGGGGTGAATCTTGAGATTTACCCTGGTGAATTAGTGGCTATTGTCGGTCAATCTGGTTCAGGTAAATCAACCCTAATGAACATTTTAGGTTGCCTAGATAAACCCACAAATGGCAGCTACAAAGTCAAAGGGCGCGAAACGCGTGAACTTGAACCAGATGAACTGGCACAGTTACGCCGTGAATATTTTGGCTTTATTTTCCAGCGTTATCACTTACTCGGTGATTTGAATGCTGCAGGTAACGTTGAAGTTCCCGCAATCTATGCCGGTGCAGATGCAACCGAACGCAATGCACGTGCCAAGCAACTGCTGACTGACTTAGGACTGGGTGAAAAAACTCAAAACCGCCCGAGTCAACTTTCGGGTGGTCAGCAACAACGTGTATCGATTGCGCGCGCCCTCATGAATGGTGGCGATGTTATTCTTGCCGATGAACCGACCGGTGCACTAGATAAGAATAGTGGTATTGAAGTAATGCGGATTTTGCGCGAACTCAATGCCAAAGGTCATACCATTATTTTGGTCACGCACGACCATAATGTTGCAAAAAATGCGACTCGAATTATTGAAATTTCTGACGGTAATATCATCTCAGATCAGCCCAATGTACCTGAAACAGATGATGAACCTTTAGAAAAACAACAACTCGTTCCAAACACACAGAAAAAAACCTCAAGCTGGCGCTCTGCCGTTGACCGCCTTGGTGAAGCCTTCCGTATGGCGATCCTTGCCATGAATGCACACCGGATGCGTACATTTTTAACCATGCTCGGGATCATTATTGGTATCGCTTCTGTGGTTTCTGTTGTGGCTCTTGGGAATGGTTCGCAAAAGCAGATTTTAGAAAATATCAGCAGCTTGGGGACCAATACCATCACGGTGTATCAAGGTCGAGGCTTTGGTGATAATTCCAGATCCTCCCAAGTAAAAACATTGGTTCCAGCCGATGCGACGGCCCTTGCGGAACAGCCTTATGTTGACGGTGTCAGTCCATCAGTCAACTCATCTGTCACAGCACGTTTTAAAGACACAGAGGCTTCAACCACAGTGAATGGCGTGAGTGAAGATTTCTTCTATGTCAAAGGAATGAACTTCGCTTCGGGTCAGCCTTTTGATAAAGAAAGCGTGACTGAGCAAGCGCAAGATGTGGTGATTGATAGTAATACTAAAAATACCTTCTTTGCCGATGGCACTAACCCAGTGGGTCAAGTGATTTTATTAGGCAGTGTACCGAGCCGTATCATTGGCGTGATCGAAGAACAAAAAAGCATGATGGGTAACTCAGATAGCCTGAATGTGTATTTGCCCTATTCAACGGTCATGAGTCGTATGTTAGGTCAGTCGAATGTACGCAGCATCATTGTCCGCGTAAAAGATGAATACCCAAGTGCTGCGGCTGAGAACGCCATATTAAACTTGTTGGTGCAACGTCATGGCGCGCAAGATGTCTTTACACAGAACTCCGATAGTATCCGTGAAACCATTCAACAAACCACTGCAACAATGACTTTATTGGTGTCTGCGATTGCGGTGATTTCATTGATCGTCGGTGGTATTGGGGTCATGAACATTATGTTGGTTTCTGTGACTGAGCGTACTCAAGAAATTGGTGTACGTATGGCCGTGGGTGCCCGTCAAAGTGATATTTTACAGCAGTTCCTGATTGAGGCGGTGTTGGTGTGTATCTTAGGCGGTGTGCTTGGGGTTTTATTATCTTTAGGTATTGGACAATTGATTAGTCATTTTGCCGGTGGAACATTCCAAATGGCCTATTCAACGACGTCTATCGTTGCTGCATTTGTCTGCTCAAGTATGATTGGTATTGTGTTTGGCTTTATTCCTGCACGTAATGCCGCACAGCTGAACCCTGTCGATGCGCTTTCTCGCGAATAAGGAAATAATGATGCAAATGACCTTAACTAAACTTGCAAGTGCCTTCATTCTTGGAAGTAGCTTAGTCGGCTGTGCCGCTGTGGTTAAGACGCCGTATGAAGCTCCTGCAACACAAATCCCGACGCAATTTCAAAATGCGAAAGCCATGAGTCAGCAAGTTCATGCAGATACGTATGCTGACCAATGGTGGACATTGTTTAATGATGCTCAATTAAACCAGTTAGTGAATCAAGTTTTATCTGCCAATACAGACCTTGCGGTTGCAGGTATTAATTTACAGCAAGCTCGACTACAAGCAGGTTTAGCTGTAAATAAACAAGGGCCACGCGTGAGTTCAAGTGTTTCAACTGGACATAACTTTGACCTTAACTCAGGTGATGACTCATCAAAAGGTGTATCACTCAGCGGTGGCGTTAGTTATGAAGTAGATTTATTTGGTCGTTTGGCTAGCCAGACTGAGGCCGCAAAATGGGAAGCTTTAGCGACTGAACAGGACCTACAAGCCACGGCCCAAAGCTTGATTGCAACAACAGCAAACCTATATTGGCAACTTGGCTATTTAAATGAGCGCTACAGTATTGCGCAGCAAAACTTAGCCAGTACGCAAAAAACCTATGACTTGGTCAAGGTGCAATATAAAGCTGGCGCTGTGTCAGGTTTAGATCTAACCCAAGCGGAACAGTCGGTCCAAAGTCAAAAATCGACCTTAAGCCAAATTGCCCAACAAAAAGTGGAAACACGCACTGCATTGGCTGTGTTGTTACATCAACCTGTGCAACAACTGAATATTTCAGAGCCGCAGCGCCTACCTCGAATTGCATTACCGACGATTGCAGCAGGTTTACCAGCCGAGTTGTTGTCTCGCCGTCCAGATTTACAAGCGAGCGAATTAAGATTACGTAAAGCTTTGGCAAATAAAGATGCAACGAAAGCGAGTTACTACCCTTCGATCAGTTTAACTGGCAGTTTAGGTTCGAGTAGTACGTCTTTGAGTAATTTATTACAAAACCCTGCTTTGGCTTTGGGTGCAAGTTTGAGTTTACCGTTCTTGCAATATAACGATATGAAAAAGGATTTGGCGATTAGTGACTTAGACTATGAAAAATCTATTATTCAATATCGTCAGACCTTGTATCAGGCTTTTGCCGATGTGGAAAATGCGCTATCCAATCGTACTGAGTTAAGTCAACAAGTTGCATTGCAAGAGCGTAATGTACAGCTTGCAGAAAAGACTGAGCGTTTGACTGAAGTTCGTTATCGTAATGGTGCAATTGCGTTGAAAAACTTGTTAGATGCACAGGAAACCACACGTAATGCTCGATTGTCTTTGGTTCAGACCAAGCAGAGTCAATACAATGCTTATGTGACGTTAATGCAAGCTTTGGGTGGAAGTCCGATTAAGCAATTGCCTTAAACCCTTTACATATAAAAAAGCCCGAAAGGGCTTTTTATTTATCCATCATTTTAAACACCGTAAATTCAAAATTATCTTTTGCGCTGACTTCCTCTGGGCGCTCCTGATCCATCTTGTTTTTCTTAATTACATCTTCATGCCAAACGGGCAATGGTTTGATATGCAATAAAATTCTTCGTGCAACAAAGTTACACACATCAAATGGATAAGCAAATAAAGCTGGAACCCAATTATAATGATAAATGATTCGAAAAGATTGCCATGTTTCTTTCCAGCTTTCTTTTGCACCTTGAACATTTTGACAATAGGTTAGTTGGGTAAACGGATCGATGGTACCGTACATAGGATGCGGTTTGGGGTAAAGCTCCTCTGGTCCTTTCATCATAAAATGACAAATAAAAGTCCATAAACCTTGAGTACGAAATATTCCAATCATTGGAAAGCCAATCACAAAGGTATGTTTTAGGATGCCGTCTTCGATGATATGTGCCCGAAGCTCTCGTAATGGAATGCCAGACAACCCAAAACTACTGCCCATAATATAAACTACATCTGTCCATTTCTTTTCTATATATTCTTGATCATTAATATAGAAAAAAACTTTACCTGTTTTTCTATTAAAAAGAACAGGCTTACAAATAGGTTGTTTATGATCATATTTAAAGTAAGGACGTAGAAATGCAACACAAGGAAGTCCTATTACAAAAAGTACAGCTATAAGGAAAAAAAAAGCCTCTCCTACACTAGAATTATCAAGAAAAGAAAGAATACCAATGTAGTAAAATAAAAATAAAAATAATGGAAACATTGGAATTAATAAACTTATTCCTTTTCCTAACCTTGCATAAGATTGATCAATCAATTCGATATAATCATCATTCATGCTAATAAATGACCAATTATGATTACGTTTAGAATCATTTTCTGGTTTAAGTAGAACGTCTCCTTCATCTAACTGAGAAAAAGGAACATCCTGTTTAAATACATCATAACCAAAGTCATGATTTTTTATTTTACTTTTCATATTAATTGTATACCGACTTTAGGCCCAACATTTGTTGTTGAATAGTATCAAACCTAATTATACTTTGATCCGTTGATAATAAACATTTACGAATCCATTTTTGGATATCATTATCTTGGGCAAAATATGCAATTAAAGATAAAATAGACTTTTTCATTTCTTATCAGAATAATCCTCAGGATAAGGATCATCTTTAATAACTTTTCGATAATCGTAAATAGACTCTAAAATTAATTTCTCTGATGTATCTTCATGTCGTGCAGTAAATAGATATATTTCTTGAGGATTTTTAAAGCCATACAGATCAAAAACTTGTTCAGAGTTTTCACTGAGATATATTAACGAAGCTGCGGAACTTTTAATAATATACATAAATAAAAAGTAAAAATCGCAGAAAAGAATATTAAAAAATTTACTAGATCAAAATTTTGAGGGAGTACAATGGCTTTGTTGAACAAACCTATCTGTAAAGGCTTTTTCAGCGATATAATTTTCAAATGAAGAAACCTACACACAAAATCTACCGCACAACCAATTGGCCCGCATATAACCGAGCACTCATGAGTCGCGGAAATATTGCCCTTTGGTTTGATCCTGCTACGCAATGGTATGCGCCATCAAAAGGCAAACAAGGGCGAAATCAAACCTACTCCGACGCAGCCATCCAATGCTGCTTAATAATTAAATCCTTATTTCGTCTGTCTTCACGTATGGTTACTGGCTTTATGCAAAGTCTGATTAAAATTTGCGGATTAAATTGGATAGCTCCAGATTACACCACGCTTTGTAGAAGACAAAAGCATATTGATATTGTAATCAGCTAACAAAAAAGTAGCGATGGGCTGCATTTACTCATGGACTCTACAGGCATGAAGTTTCGAGGTGAGAGCGAATGGAAGCGCAAGAAACATGGACCTGAATATCGTCGCCAATGGCGTAAACTTCATATTGGTATAGATACTAAAACCCTACAAATACGAGCAGTTCAGCTTACAACCAATAATGTCAGTGATTCACAGGTGCTTGGCGATTTACTTAATCAGATTCCACAAGATGAGCGGATTGACTCTGTTTATACTGATGGAGCTTATGACACCAAGCAATGCCGTCAGGTCATTGCAGATCGGCAAGAGGATGCGGTGATTCCACCTAGAAAAAATGCGAAACCATGGAAAGATACAAAGAGTAGCTCGCTAGAGGGAATGAATTATTTCGAACAATTAAACGTTTAGGCCGGACACTATGGAAAAAATGGTCAGGCTATCATCGGCGAAGTTTGGTTGAAACTAAGATGCATTGCATTAAATTATTAGGAGATAAACTCTTTGCAAGGAGTTTTGATAGCCAAGTGAATGAGATCCATGCACGTGGAGCAGTGCTCAACAGATTTACGGAATTAGGTCGACCACTTACCCAAGTTACGCCTTAAATTTGGCTCAATTAGGGGGGGGCTTTGTATTTCAAATCTTTGTGCAACAAAGCCTTTTAAAAGTAACTGTAGGTCAAATTTATGTCTTTTGTGCAGTTAATCGGTTCCTTTATGCTTTTAAAACCGTCACACCAAGCGTTTATGTTATTAGTATTATTTTTTAGTGAACCAAGTAAAAAACATAAAAAATAGCCCTCCTATTATTCCTATACCAATGCAAGTAATGAAATATAATATTATCAAATGTGTTTCCATAATTTTATCATTAATAACATCAATCAACATCCCCAAGAGGAAAGCTGATATACCTAAAACTATTCCCTTTATGAAACCTGCTAGATAAGGATAATTTTCAGATTCATAATTGGATATAAAAAATGATAAAATTACTTCAACTAGAATTGTTAACATTTTATTTATCCTGCTTCTTATCATCAGAGGTGCTACTATTAATTGCTCTAGATGATGTTTGTTGTAATGCAAATTGATTTGCCCAAATTACTAATCCACCAGTATTTTTTCCAGCAATGGCTGTAGGCACACCCGTTGTACCAACAAATGGAACTTTAGCTGTTTGTGCCATCGCCCCCCCCCCAAGCTCCAAAAGCAGCTCCCGTACCTACGGCAACTAAAGATCTAGATCCATCCCATTGTAAACATTTACATTTATACATATCTTTTGCTTGTAAACTACTATCCACCAGTACACTACCACCAGTTGTTTTTACCACAGCCTGTCCCACTGGCGTTGCCGATATATTTTTCGCATTTTGTAAAGCCGTTTTCGATAAACTCGGTATACTTTTTATTCCTTCTCGACCTACTTTTAAAACCACTGGTGCTGCCTCTTTTCCACCTACAATAGCATAAGGGGCATAACCCGCTACGGCTACAGCTCCTAGGTTATTATTTCTCATAGCACCTTGAGCCTTTAAATCCTGAGCGAGTTGCGGATCTTTAGCCAAAGGTGACATAGTATTTGGAAGTAATTTTGCTAATACTCCACCGTTACTGCTACCTCTACTATTATTGATTACAGGAAAATCATTTCTTTGACTTTCTGTAGGACTTACAGCAGGCGTATTTGCTCTTAAAACCCTCCCTTTTTCCGCATCACTTTGTATTAATTCTAGTTGGGTTTTATTATTTGGATTATTTCTAGATTGTTGCACCATATTCTTAATTTGATTGTTGCTTTCCTCGCTGGCAGAATCAGTTAACCAAAATAATCCATTATCTTTCCCACCCATCAACCCCATCGGATCTACCCACTGATTAGGATCACTTACATATTTAGTATTATGTAAGCCTTCTAGCAACCCAATCGGATCATTACTCACATACCTTGCCTTGCGTAATTTTAAAGCAGTGCTTTAAAATTTCTTAGGCTCATAATAACGGTAACGGTTATAATGTAATCCTGTCTCTCCGTCATAATATTGCCCTTGGAAGCGAAGATTGCTTTGCTCAAGTAAATTATGAGAAGCCTTTATTTCTAAAGCGTCACCCCATACATTCTGCTTAATTTCCCAAATACACTCACCTAATTCATTAGTTAATGTTTGTGGTGTACCAACTTGGTCACAGTGATAAAAAAGCACCCGTTCCAATTCAGCTTTATTTTTTCGTGTTTCCCTTTTCCATATGGGATCATTATAAAACGATATTCTTCATGCTGAAATTGAGCATAGTAAGGGATTTTTAAAAGCTTGATAAAACCGGTATAACCTGTCTGCAGTAACGGTACGAAACTCTGTGGTTTACAGACTTAATACACGATTTTTATGCTTCAATTTTAAATCAACAAATAAAAAGCTAATACAATGATTATGTAACGTTGGTGCAGGGATTAAGTGTAGTACTTTTTCCACAATTACCTTAATTCATATTAAAAAAGCCTAGAGAGGCTTTTTCTTTTTACATACCATTCTAGAAATATATTAAGATTTTATTTATATCAAAATATTAAGCAACAAATTAGCTAAAAATTTCTTTCTCAGTCATCCTAATGAAATCCATACACTTATAGCCATGTTAAACAAATACACAGAATTAGACCGACCTCATAACCAAGTTAATACTTGAATAAGATTAAGTCATGGATAACCTATCTTTAAAATTTTTATGTAATTAATAAAGTCAAATAAACCTATTAAAAAAATTATAAATAAGTTATCATAAATCCTCCAACTCTATATTTTCCAATTCATCATTGCGGCAATAATTTACTTTTCCTTCACTATACGACATAATGACTAGCCATTTTTTTTGATTAAATGGTAAAACTTCATTACCTGCAAAATTTCTATATTTTTCTTTTTCTGGAAATAGTGCACCCAAATAAATTTTCTCACCAAAACAATATTCAAAAAATTTATCTTTAGCTGATATTATTCTCCACCCATCTTTTTTTAATTTATTATCAATCTGTTTAAAATCACTTAAGGAAAGATCAGACTTATTTATTTGAGTCACTGAATATTTATTATCAATTTTATCTATTAAGACCTCTTCATTGGGTTCAAAATCTTTAAAGAATTTATAAGTAATTGTTTTAAAGTACTCCCCTTCTTTAGTAACTTTTGTATTTGTACAAGATACTAATATAAAAATACTCATTAATAATAAACTTAGTTTTGAAAAAATCATTTTCTATTAGCCTTATTTAAAAATTCAATTTGATAAATACGCTGACTTGAAGTTACACCTTCCGACATATCAATTCTTGGGCTACCGCCACCCACCTCAATTCCAATTTGGGCATTTGGGTCAAACCATTTTTGAGTATGTGGAACAGTCACACCACCAACAACACCAAAAAATCCAACAGATGTAGTAACACTCTTACCAGGTAACCATCTGTTAACAAATTCTGCTATATCCGCTCTATCTGCTTGGGATTTATTAGTAATAGTGCCAAAACTACAGCTCCCACCTTTAGCTGCCACACTTTGAGAAATTCCCTTTGCCAATTGAAATGGCGACAAGTTTTTCGTATTTAGCATTTTAGTAACTTCATTTGGAATAGATGTTCCACTAACGCTTCCTGTTAAATACACGCTACCATCATGTAAGTTAACTACAGCTCCTGTAGATAATGGCCCCATTCCACCTGAACAAACTGCATAGTCTAAGGTACATTTATTTTCTAATATACATTTTGCAACTCTATCAATATGATCTAACTCTCTATCTCTAGCTATACCAGTTGGACTATACTTTCCAAAGTTTTCATGACCTTTTTGTATTTGATCCCTTTTTTCACCAACCCACTTCTGGGTTTTTTCCAGAAAATTATAGCCTTTAAAATCAGGTTGTTGATTACTATTAATTTTATTTGTACCCTTTGATATCTTTTCCAGTTGTTTACTTCCACGATCCAAAGTTTCAAATGCTGCTTTATTTTGTTGTATAGCATTACGATAATCCTGACTAGCTTTATTACTATAATCTGATGATTTATAAGATGATGATTTATTTTTAGATGTAGCTTGTGTACTTGAACGTTGGTTAAGTTTGGCAATGTATTCCTGAGCTTCAGAATTTAAACCTTTACTTCCAGGCACATACCTATCGGAATATGTCCCATCGGGATGAATAAATACTTTCGCCAACCCCAACGCATCTACCCACTGATTCGGATCACTTACATAAGCTAAATTATTAAGTCCGCCAGCTAGTCCAATCGGATCTTTACTTACATATCTCGCACTATGCGGCTCATAATAACGGTAACGGTTATAATGTAAGCCAGTTTCACTATCGTAATATTGCCCTTGGAAACGAATATTGGTTTGCTCAAGTAAATTATGAGAAGCCTTTATTTCTAAAGCGTCACCCCATACATTCTGCTTAATTTCCCAAATACACTCACCTAATTCATTAGTTAATGTTTGTGGTGTGCCAACTTGGTCACAGTGATAAAAAAGCACTCGTTCCAATTCAGCTTTATTTTTTCGTGTTTCCGTTTTCCATAGCGGATCTTTATAAACCGAATAATCTTCATGCTGAAATTGAGTGTAATCTGGGGTTTCTAGAAGCTTGATAAAACCTGTATAGCCCGTTTGCAGCAGCGGTACAAAACTCTGCGGTTCATAGACATAATGCTTAGTGTAGTTTTCTTCAACGTCATTAGATTGCTGTGACTCCCAAATCATCAGGTCACCGCCCCAGCCGAATAAGGTCAGGGTTTGCGCATTTTGATTTTTCTTGTATAAACGCCTTCCAAATACATCATAACCATATTCAGTCGCCTGACCATTAAGCTCACTTTGGATCAAACGGTTCAGGTTATCCCACGTCAGTTTTAATGTTTTACCTGCATGGCTGCTTTCAATCACATTGCCTTGCGCATCGTATTTATAGTTTTTACCCTGATATTGAGCGATCAAATTACTTTTCACTTGAGACGCCTGCGTGGCAATCGGGTCAATTAAATTCCCCGCAGGGTCAAAAGTAAAGCTTTCCGTTTTATGCACACTTTGACTCTGTATCAAACGGCCAACCGCATCATATTGATAATTCAGCTTGCCTAAACGGCTGTCGTCCACCTGCGTGAGTAGATAATTTTGATCATAATGATACTGCCGTTCCGCCTGATGCTGTACTCGCCCTAAAGTCTCTTGCTCTGGCTGAATCAGCTGCGAACTGAGTAAACCCACATCATTATAATTTTTGGTTTGAACCAATCCATTGGCGAGCATCCGCGCAGTTTCACGGTGTAAATCATCGCGCTGAAATGCCACCATGTCTTTTTTATTTAACGCAATGCCATAAATATGCCCTGAACCATAACTCAAATTGCTTTGAACCTGTCCATCAGGGCGAATCGTTTGAGTTAAATTTCCCAGCACATCATATTCATAACGCAGCACAGCCGTCAGCGGAGTTAAATGCGGCACTTTATAATGCTGATGCTCACGGACCAATTGGCCAAGCGCGTTGCGATAAAAATCGATTTGACTGTCTTTATTCGTCGCCTTACTCAACTGATGATTCAGGTTGTATTCAAATTCTTCTGTTTGACTTACACGAGTTTGTGCATGGGTATAAGTTTTTGAAGCGATTGCACCATCAGCAAAATATGCAAATTGAGTAAACACATTCGGCTGACGGATTTGGAACAGCTGACCGTTTTCATTGTAGCTATAATATTTTTCTTCGCCGTCGAAGGCCTGTTCACGTGTCAATTGACCATAACGGTTATATTCAAATAAATATTCTGCATGGTTTTGATTGATCAGCTTTTGAATACGGCCTAGCTGATCCCATTGGTAGCCAATTTGATGACGGTTCGCATCTATACGCTGTTCGAGCAAACCCGCAGCATTATAACGGTACTGCGTGCTTAAACCTTTGGTATCCGTATGCTTCAGCAAGCGCCCTTCTTCATCATGCTCAAATTGTTCCTTTAAACCATCAGGATAGACAATTGCTCTAAGCTGACCTTTGTCTTTACCTTCTGAGCTGTAGATATATTTGATTTGCTGCGCAGCAGCAGACTGCTGGGCCGTCAGTGCGCCTTCTTCATCGTATTCCCATGCGCTTTCTTTACCTGAACAATCGCTATATGCGGTCATTTGCCCCAAATCATTGTATTGAATTTTTTTAGAGCCGCCTTTGGCATCAATGATTTCTACAACTTGATTATCGTTGTTGTATTTATATTGCGTGCTATAACCTAAAGGATTAATTTCCTTCGTTACATTACCGTCTGCATCGTATTCTTTTTTCCAAATATGACCTTCTGGATCTTTAGTTTCCGTCAAATTTCCTGCTTCATCATAGGCAAAACGGATGATGCCTCCATTCGGCTGTACGATTTTAACCAACTGATCTTGCTCGTTATAAACTTGTTCGGTTTCTAGGCCTGCAAAATCAATTTGACGGGTAATACGTTTTTGACTGTCACGCGATAGCCATTTTTCACGGCCATCGGCTAAGCGTGTGCGATAGGTAAAACCATCTAAATCAAAGTAGTAATAGGTTGGCACATCATAAGCATCGTACACAGCAACTTGGCGCAGTCTCGGGTGCCACTCCAAACGTGTTTTAAAACTACCATCATCTGCCCATTCTGCGATGGCTTTGGCATTCGCCTCTTTTGATTCATAACGGATATTTTGCCCACGACCAGTACGGTCGGTATAACGGGTCAGCTGATGCGCATCATTATATTCATAGCTGCGTACATGGCCATTTTGATCCACTGCCTGAATTAAATTACCTTGCGTATCATATTCATAGCGTGAAACTGGCTCTGCCTGTTCATCCACAAAAGCAGCGATAACTTTTACTTGATCATTAAAGGCAAACTTGAGCTGATGCTTGCCTCGTTTCAATTGAAAATCAATGCCTTGTAGATAAGCCTGCTGCTCAAACAAAATATAACTTAAAGCAACTTTTTCATCTGTTTCTTCATTAAATTGCTGAATCAACTGATAGTGTTTTCCGCCATTAAAGCTATGGAAATGAAAACTCCACGCTGAACCAAAATTCAGCAGCAAGTCTTCATTTTCTAATGGTTCTATACTAAAGCCTTCATAAGGCACCGTATAAGCCTCATACACAATTGATGCAGGCAGCTGATGCTTGCGGCCATTGCTGTCTATAAACAAATAGCCGTTTTTATTTTGGCAAATGACATTCGAAAAAGGCATCATCCAACGCGCACCCATGAGGCTTTGGTCAAACTCATGCATTTGCGAGTTATATTGACGGCTAAAGCTGAAACCCACTTTAGGTAAATAAAAATCGGTATGATTGACCCGTTCAGCACCGATAGAATAGCTGATACTGTGCTTAGACTGCGAGTCAGCCCCTTGGCAAGGCGGATTATTCAGTGCATCGGCCTGCAGCGTCACAAACTCTAAAGTATCCCCTGTGGTGTGCTGCTCATGTTCCCCAGTTTGATTAATCGGCACACTGGCATTGGCTTTGTTACCTTGCGTTTTAATGGCTTTTAAGGTTTCTTGAATTAGCCATGCCAAACTGTATTTTAGACCTGCGTTAGCTTGACGTTGAATTTCATTTGGAAATGAACTCAATGCCTGAGTTGCTTGAGTTTGTAGCAGCGTGCCTGTTTGTTCTTTCCTTATTTTAGGCAGCATATTGGCAAGTGCGCTAGTTTTACTTAAATCAATCAGCGGTTTTGCCCAATTGCTAAATTGTTCTGTCGGATCACGCTTTTCCGCAGTTGCACCAAAACTAATAGTGGGTGAAACCAGTCCTGACTGAATCGGCGCTGCAAAAGTATTTAGAATAGACGTGCCTAAAGTTGTTGCGCCACTTAATAATGCGGGAAGTTTGGCCTGTGTTTCAGTCAGAAACTTTTCTAAATCCCCTGCAATCTGTGCATTCAGATGCAAAGACATACGGCGAAGATCGGCCTCTTGAATTTTGCCATTTTCTGGATAGAGCTTTTCAGCCATTAGCCCCAACAAAGGACGTAATGCCATACGTACATGCGCTTCAGCTTTTGGCTCTAAATATAAGCCAATCAGGTTCATGCTCAGCAAAGCAGATTTTTGCACAGCAGCATCACCCTGTTCTTGCTCGGTAGCAAATAATAGTAAGTCCAACACTGCACCTGAAAGTGCAAAAATATTGGCTACAGTAGGGACATTTGCTTTGGCTTTTAACTGCTCTAAACTTGTATTACCACACGCTTTTAAATAATCCTGAATTTGATGGGCTATAAATTTATGATCTTCAGTATGCGTCACACTTTCTAAATTAAAAATTGCCAGTTCTACGGCTGGCTTATTTATTGTCTGTTGTTCTTTTTGAACATTTTGATCAGTTGTCATGTAAAAACCTATTACTCAAATTCTAAATATTTAAAACTGTGTTTGACGCTAGCTTTAGCAAATGCTAACCATTGTTCTTTTTCGGTCGTGTAGTTTCGCTATAAGTGAGATAAGGGCTTGAATATTGCTTCCTATCTACCCAATCATCGTCACTGGCAAGGACAGGTATCACTGGTGCAGGTGCAACTTCTGCTACTTTTATTTCAGTAACTTTAGGCACTGCCACGGGTGCAGCTGCTACATTCATGGGTGTTACCGCACCTTCTCGAATCGTTTCTGTGTAGGTCAATGCACGTGTAGAATAAGAAATTTTACGACCCACAATATCCTTATCAATAGTTGCTTGAGAGTTCTGAACTGCGGCAGCAGTTGACCCAGAAACGATGCCGTTACTCATTCCACTTCCACCTAATACGCTGGATAAGCCTTGTGCCCCCTGACCCAAACTTGCCATTTGTGAAGCAGAAAGCCCCAAGTTGAGTTTCGATGAAATTGCAGATAGTGCAGAGTTGGTGACTTGGTCTTTAAATTGATTTAACGCTTGTCCACCAACATCTTTTAATGCATTTTTTCCTATATTTTTTAAAGAATCTGCATTTAAATTGAATAAGTTATCTTTAAGCTGTGAAGTTAAATTTTGCCCCAACGACCCGAGTGCATTCTGAATCAAGTCTGAAGCTCCCGGTACAACGTTTTCTGCCCATTGATAGTCACGCTTAAAATGACTCGCTGAATCCCAAGCACTTCGAGGATCTTTGTCAAACTCAACTTTAGCCGGTCCTGGTGCAATACCCGTTACTTGAGCAAAGCCATTGCCGTCTAATTTTCCTGTAACTTGCTTGCCCAAAGCATCAATCACTTTAAATCCAGTTCCGCTAAAGAAATCTTGACCACCATAGCTCTTAAGCAGTTCTAAGGCCCCTTTCATCGGATTAGAAGCAGGAAGTTGTGCAGACTTGCTAGCACTCGATGCTGGTTTAAATAGATGCTGCCCTGCATTTACTTCAAATTTACCGCCTGTCTTAGCAAAAATTCCCGAGCCATTTAAAGTAATTTGGGAAGAAGCTCCTGTGATCACAATCTCTTTAGGACTGCTAATCTCTATTTTGTCCTCAGTAGAAGAAATCGTAATTCCTTTTTTTGCCAAAATATCCAAAGCATCAGACTGTGCCTGAATTTCGACTTTACTTTGCGCTGCTATTGCTTTAATACCACCTTGAGCTGCAAATAAGCTAACCTTACCTAAAGCTTGTCCCACAATATTTTTTTGCGTACTCAGGTTAATGCTATCACCGGCAATTTGGTTGATCATGCCTGTTGCAGATAAATGAATATCCTCTGGTGTACTCAGTGCAATACCATCCACTGAGTTAAGTAAAAGAATGGCTTTTTTAAATTTAGCGATATCTTTTTCTATTTCACTGGCAAAAGCTTTTAGCTGTTCAACAGATTCAATTTCATCTGTTTTTTGTTGTTTTGCAATATCACTTAAAGACTTACTATTACTATGACTCGTCTCCAGCTGTGTTCTTGCAATCTCTGCATCTAAATGTTCACCATTGGCCTTTTCCTGTTTATAAGTCGACACCAATAAACCTTGTCCAGCCCGAACCGCTCCCCATTGATCGGTCCGCAGCTCAAAACCTTCACCCCGATCTTCACTTTCTGCTTTATCTTTTGGATGACTGAGCTTACCGAGGTTCAGTTGGCTCGCACCATGACTACTTTGCAGCTGGGTACTAATTTGCCCCGTGGTGTCATCAAAGCGTAATTGACCAAAACCCTCTCCCGCCACTTCTTTCGAGCGAATTCCCGCGAGTTTTTTGGTATCGGGTAATTGTCCTTTATTGTCAAATTTAGTGGGACTACGCTGCGCTTCATGAATACGCCCCACAACAAAAGGTCGGTCAATGTTGCCATCAAAGAAATCAACGACGACTATTTCACCAATTCGAGGTAAGAAGCGTGCGCCATAACCTTCGCCGGCCCACGGGGTCAACACATCAACCCAAGCCGAGTCTGTGTCGTTATTATTCGCACCTGCACCGCCATCATGGCCATGATCATCAGAACGGGTAAACAGAAAACGAACTTTTATCCGCCCCCATTCATCAACATGGATTTCTTCACCGGCAGGCCCCACAACTTTGGCACGTTGGGGATGTGTTACTGGTCGATGTGTAAGTGGATTAAATTCAGGGACGGTCGTTATATTTCGACGTTGTAAAGCCAAGGTATTGGCTTGGCGTTCATCCGCCTCGCTTTGTTTGACTTGCCACTGACTCTGATGAATCAGCTGGGTGACTTGATCAGTTAAGTCTTTAGGTAAATTATTTTGGTTATAAAAAGACTTGGATAAAATCAAAAACTCTTGATCGGCCCCACGATGCTGGTCAATCTCTGGATGCTCATCCAATTTGAACCAGTAACCAACTTGTGTATCACGCACGGTACTTTTAGCAATAAATTGTTTGGCTTGAGCCGCATAATAATCACTAAAATTTTGATTGAGACGTTCAACTTGAGCACTATTAGAGGCAGTTGCAGCATCTTCACCATTCAGATCTTGCATCCATGCAGGGCTCACATGCCATGCCTGCTCTAAGCTTAAGCTCGCATTATCTTGATTTTGGCTATGTAGGTGCTTGCTTTGTACTGCACCACCACCCTCGTCCTGTTCAAGCACATCCGCCTGCCACCGCTGCACATGTACCGACGTCGGCTGCAGACTGCGCTGACCGATAAAACTGGTCATACTGTCATTTTTTTCAGTCGCACTACTGCGATGAAAACGGATATTACGTCGCTCCAAAGCTTGATATTGACTATTATCATCAATCAAACGTAGCTTTTGGGCTGCTATGGGTGTCGCAGACGATGTTACAAAAGATTGAGCTTCATCAACCAACCAATGAATGCCTTCACTGCGTAATAAGCGGGTAATAAAATCATAGTCGGTTTCATTACTTTGCATCATGAATGGTCGAACGTCATACTCTTTTTTTAAGCCACTTAAGTCCAAACTTAAGCTCGCTGCAAAAAGTGGGCTCTTTTTTTGCCATTCCTTAAAAATAATCTCGACCACATCTTTGACCGATTTATTCATAAACACGCGGCTATTACGACGCTTATGCCATAATGCCGTTGCATCTTCTAAGGTCAACTTATATAGCGTTAATGCACCATCACTTTGGCCTTGAAATGCTTCTGTAATGATCCCGGTAATACGAAAAAGTTGCCCAGCATCGGTCACCTGATCAATTGCGACTTGTGTACCAATAAATTGTTTGAGTTCTAAGGTGGCAGAAGTTGAGAGACAGATGAGCTGAACATTTAAACCCGTACTAAGCGCATGTTCCCCATCAATGCGTTGTAAAAATACCGCCTGATTTAATGTCGAATTTGAAAATTGAATGTGCAAGGCACGTTTTTGTGGACTAATGCCCAATTTCTCAAGTGCAGAATAAATATTGTTCAGCATCGTTATTATCTAAAATCAGATTTTTATAAAATATGCGGGGTATTTAATCAAAAAAACTCATATTTTTCTAGGCATAAACTGCCTGCTTTGTTGGGTTTTATGTAAGTAAAAATTCAAATTTCCACATTAATTCTTTATGTTATTTTTACTCTATTTATTTCTGTATTAAAAATAGAAGAGACCATCAAACTAAACTTCAGGTCTCTTCATACCACCTTACTGCTTTGCATCACGATTAATTGGTATTTAAAAATGCGTGAATATTCTCCAATTGCTCTTGTGCTTCAACATAGCCTTGCAAGGCCGCTTTTTCTAAATATTGCTGTGCAATTTTAAGATCCCGCTCTACACCGATGCCATGAATATATAAATAACCCAATCGCGTTAATGCCGCAGCATTCATCCCCTGAGCAGCTTGTACATAATAACTATGTGCCTGAGTTAAATCTTGCTGCACACCCAAACCATGTTCTGACATTTCACCAAGCTGGTACAAGGCAGTCACATTTCCCAATGCCGCCGCTTGCGAAAAATACTGCGATGCTTGTTGGAAATCTTGTGCTCCCCATTGTCCTTTTAAATTAACTAGACCCAATTGCGTGAGTGCATCTGGATGGCCTAATTTTGCCGCTTTCAACAATGCTCGCTGTGTTTGACTATCATCAAATGAGAGATCAGGCAAGATATTGTCCACGGCTAAACGGTAGAGATACCAAGCAGCATCCTGCGAACCTTGTTCTGCGGCTTTTTCCAGATAGCTCAGACATTGATCACGATGTGCTAATGGATACTCTGGCAATGCATAAAAACGCCCAATCACATAGTTTTGATCGGCGACACAAGTAATGGACATATCATTTAAATGCCTAGCAGCTTCAACTAAAAATTGCTGTGCTTGCTTGATATTTCGCTCAACACCGACCCCATGTAGGTAGCATAGTGCCAAACCGACTTGGTTAATGAATAATGGTTTGAATTGATACGCTGTTTGATATAACTCAAATGCTTTTTGCGGATCATCACTAACCAAATACTTTTCAAAATACAGCGCGGCAATAAGACTAATCGCTTCAGCATCTTTAAGTTGAGCAGCTTCGGTCAGAAAGCGAAAACCTAAAGTTTCCTGCTTCTCCAAGTACCAACCATGAAAATGTGCAATGCCTAATAATCGGCTGGCTGCTGCAACTTTGTGCTCTTTGGCCTGCTGTAAAAGATCATGATACACCCGCTGACGCTGATCGACGTCGATCTTACCCATCAATACTGCTTGATAATATTCATACAACTGCTGCTGGTGCCCGAGTAGCAATCCTCGCTTTAAATATTGCAATGACTTTTCATCATTTTGCGCAAGATACTTTCCTTGTGCATAGAATTGCTGCAACTGCTGAATAGCCGCCATATGATCTTGTTGGCCAGCTTTCAGTAAATATTCCACTCCCAAAGTAATATTTGGCGTGGCTTGGTTTAAATAGAACTGTGCCAATTGATACTGTGAATTGGCATGTCCATTGTCCGCATTTTTTTGCAACAAATCCAAATGTTGCTGCTCGGCATGTGTTTGATCTTCTGGGTTTAATTCGGCGAGTCGATATTGTGCATCCAAATGACCGCGTGAAATCGCATGTCGATACCAATATTGTGCTTTTTCAATATTGGGCACACCGCCATAGATACCTTCTTCAACTTGCCCCAACACATATGCAGCATCATCGCTACCTAAACTATTGGCTTTTTCCAATAAAGCCAGCGCATTTTCCACACTGACTTCTCGGCCTAAGCCTTGTAAATGCATCTGCCCCATAGCGACATAGGCCTGCGGAATTTCATGCTGTTTGGCTAAATTTTGATACAACTCATAGGCACGCGCATAGTCGGTTGGTGCATCAAGCATTAAGCGTTCTGCGAATTTCAGCTGCGCATCTAATTGGTCTATCCACAAGTCATGCCCAACCGCTTTAGCCTGATCGCGTTTCACTGGATCGGGTCTTTTCCACATCCAAAACGCAAGTGCTCCCATCCCCAAAATTAGTATCAGTAAAAACCACATACTCGCCCCAAAAAAATCAATATTTTAATTATTCCAACATTGTGTCTGATTTTAATTCTATATACAAAAAAAGCACCGAATTCGGTGCTTTATTTTTTTCAAAATGAGATAACTGTCATGCTTTTGCTCGTTTTGCATCAAGTTTTTTGAGCACCTCTGACACAGCCACCATCGCAAAGCTGGACGTCACGACTACTGCTGAACCATATCCACCACAACGTAAGCCTGCACTTGGACAAACATCAGCACTGGAAAATGGATTATCAATCGAATAAACACAGGTAATCCCAAACTTTTCTTTCGGCTTTTTACAAATGCCTTTGCCGCGTAATTGTGTGCGCAATTTGGCTAACATCGGGTCTTGCTCTGTTCTTGATAAATCTGCGACTCGGATTTTCAGCGGATCAAGTTTACCCCCTGCTCCACCGGAAACGATCAACGGAATTTTATTAAAACGGCAATGTAGCATTAAGGCAAATTTGGCCTTCACATCATCAATACAATCTAAAATTAGGTCAGGAGCACCTGCCAAAATTTCTTTGACATTTTCGGGTGTGAGATAATCATCAATCAAATTTATTTTGATTCGGGGATTAATCGCACGGCAGCGCTCTGCCATCACTTCAATTTTTTCATGTCCCAGTGTCGTGCTCATGGCAGGCAATTGTCGATTAATATTCGATGCAGCAACTACATCCATATCGACCAAGGTCAGCTCACCAATACCAGTACGCGCTAAAGCTTCGACCGCCCATGAGCCTACACCACCAATCCCTATCACCATGACATGACTTTTTTCATAATGATGAAAACTTTCATCACTATATATTTTGGCTACGCCAGCAAAACGGCGGTCATATTCATCATCTTGGAGCAGTTCAGTCATAGGTTTGGAGGCTGTGTTAAATGAGCCGCCATTTTAGCAAATTCGCTACTTATTTTCTTTGATAAAACGCAATTCAGCAGTCAGCACAACAGAGCGGCATTCGCATCAGGTCTAAATCCATCAAAATAAACATTTACAGCGAACGGAGGTCTGCTTTAAAAAGTATAACCATAGATCTAAAACTCAAGTGTGTATTGCCATGGACATCCATCCTCTGCCAAATAATTTAAAAATCACCGATGACAAAAATGAAATGGATTTAGACACCGTGCATCGCTTTTTAAGCCATACCTATTGGTCAAAAGACATTCCGAAACATGTGGTGAAAAAAGCGATTGAAAACTCTTTGGCCGTGGCCTTACTTCTCGATGATGAACTCATCGGTTTTGGTCGTGCCATTACGGATTATGCAACTTTTGCTTATTTAGCCGATATTTATGTCGCCGATGAGCATCGAGGCAAAGGCTATTCAAAATTGATTGTGAGTACTTTATTTGAAAAATGTGGCTCCGCAGATCTAAGACGCATGTTACTTGCAACGGCGGATGCACATGGTCTATACCGCCAATTTGGCTTCACTGATTTGGCTCAACCTGCAAATTTCCTCGAGATTCATCAAGCCAACGTCTATCAACGATAGAGAAAATATCTCGGATAAAAAAAAGAGGCTTTCGCCTCTTTTTCTATCTTACAACCTTAGTCTTTATTCATAATAAAGAAATATTCACGGTAGTATTTGAGTTCAGCAATGGAGTCACGGATATCATCCATCGCTAAATGTGAGGCATTCTTTTTCAAGCCACCCATGATCTCTGGGCGCCAGCGTTTCGCCAATTCTTTCACTGATGATACATCGAGATTACGGTAGTGGAAGTATTGTTCCATTTCAGGCATTAAACGATGCAAGAAACGACGATCTTGGCAAATTGAGTTACCGCACATCGGTGATGATTTTGGATTTACCCATTTTTTCAAAAATTCTAAAGTTTGCTGTTCAGCATCTTGTGCTGTCAATTTACTACGACGTACACGTTCGATCAGACCTGATTGACCATGTTGGCGAGTGTTCCATTCATCCATCGCATTGAGCACACGGTCAGACTGATGTACCGCAAGCACAGGCCCTTCCGCCAGAATATTTAAATTATCATCCGTCACAATTGTTGCAACTTCAATAATCTGGTCGTTATCTGTATCTAGACCTGTCATTTCAAGGTCAATCCAAATCAGGCGTGTATCAGGTGTGCTGCTCATAAATGTGCAATCTTATTAGGCTGTAAAAATGAACATAGTAGCAAATTTATTGGGCTTGCGCTGTAAATAGACCCTGCTTTCATGCTATTTTTGCCATCTAGTTTTCATGGTTTTTTAGGATATGAATGGCTTTAATTCGTAAGCGCCGACTGACTGAACAGCAGCAACGTCGCATTCAGAAGCAACATAAATCTCGTCAGGAAGAAATCGATACTTCTGCAGATTTGGAAGGCTTGGTCGTCCAACATTATGGTCGTCAACTTGAAGTTCAAGCGCTGTCTACACCCGACCAACATCCTGAAAAACCTATTGTGCAAGCTGGTGAACCTGAACCACATTGGAAACCCATCGAATTAGGCAGTGTTTGGCGCTGCCATACCCGTACCAATCTCGAATTATTGGTGACGGGTGACCGTGTCAAATGGCAAGCTGACCCGATCACAGGTTTGGGGATTATTACCGCGATTCATCCACGCCAATCTTTACTGACACGCCCTGACCGTTATCACAAAGTGAAACCTGTCGCAGCCAATGTCAGCCTGATTGTGATTGTATTTGCACCACTTCCTGAGCCAGCGCCAGGCCTGATTGACCGCTATTTGGTGGCCTGTGCAGATGCCGATATTCCAGCTTTATTGGTCTTAAATAAATCCGATTTGCTTAAAGACAATGATCCGATCTTAACGCTATTACAAGAATATCGTGACTTGGGCTATGAGGTCATGCAAACTCAATCTGATGGTGACTTAAGCGCACTTTCTGCTCGCCTTTCAGGTGAAACTGTCGCATTTGTAGGTCAGTCTGGGGTTGGTAAAAGTACTTTAATTAATGCCATTGTTCCGGATGCTGCGCAAAAAACCAATATTATTTCGGAAAACTCCGCGCTCGGTCAGCACACCACCACCTCTACGCGCTTAATTGCGTTTGGTGAAGGTTCTGCATTGATTGATTCACCAGGAATCCGTGAATTTGGTTTATGGCACCTAGAATTGGAAAAAGTTCAGCAAGGTTTCCCTGAGATCGAGTCACATTTGGGCTATTGCCAGTTCCGTAACTGTACGCATAAACATGAAAAGCAATGTGCGCTTAGAATGGCGGCTCAAAATGGCGAAATTTTACCGCGCCGATTAGACAGTTATTTACGTCTGATCGACGAAATTACGGAAGCGCAGCAAAAAAATTAATTTTTATTCTGTTCATGCCCTTGAAGGGGTGATTTTGATCACCATATTTATGGGCTATACTCTTGGCAATTTAAAATTGTAGTTAGGTGAATTGTGGAACGTTGGTTCGAATTTATGGGGAATCACCCCTTCTTATTTGGAACGCTAGCTGTATTGGTCGTGCTGTTCTTTATTCTTGAAGGCCAGCGTAATGGTCGCAAAATTTCACCTCAATCTTTAGGGATTTTAGTTAAAGCTAAAAATGCTCAATTGATTGACTTACGTGATGCGAAAGACTTCCGCGAAGGTCATATTAGCGGTAGCCGTAATATTCCATATAGCCAAATTACAAAACACATTGAAGAGTTAAAAACTTCTGATCGCCCGTTGGTTTTTGTATGTAACCTTGGTCAAGTGGCAGGCTCTGCATTGCAACAAGTCGGTCATGCAGATGCATACCGTTTAGACGGCGGCATTAGCAACTGGAAAGCTCAAGGCTTACCTCTAGTTAAAAGCAAATAAGCGCTTCTTAGGAGATTAACATGGCTGAAGTTACGATTTATTCAACAACTGTATGTCCTTACTGCATTCGTGCAAAACAGCTCCTAGAGCGTAAAGGCGTGGCTTATAAAGAAATTAATTTATCAAATGAAGCGCCTGAAGTGCGTATGGAATTGATGCAACGCACCAACCACCGTACTGTACCTCAAATTTTTATTAATGATCAGTTTATTGGCGGTTTTGACCAACTTTATGCTTTAGAGCGTGAAGGCAAACTCGACGGCATGCTATCTTAATTCTAAACATAAATCGTCACCTCATATTAAGGAATAAACAATGAGTGAAGAACAACAAGCTCAACCACAATTGGCATTAGAGCGTATTTATACTAAAGATATTTCTTTCGAAGTACCTGGGGCTCAAGTATTTACTAAAGAATGGCAGCCTGAACTAAATATCAACCTTTCTTCTTCTGCAGAAAAAGTTGATCCAACACACTTCGAAGTTTCACTGAAAGTTGTCGTTCAAGCGAACAATGCGGGTGACACTGCATTTATCGTTGACGTTACTCAAGCAGGTATCTTCCTGATCGATAGCGTTGAAGAAGAACGTCTTCCGTACATTCTTGGTGCTTACTGCCCAAATATCTTGTTCCCATTCCTACGTGAAGCAGTGAACGATATGGTTACTAAAGGCAGCTTCCCACAATTATTGCTTACACCAATTAACTTCGATGCTGAATTCGAAGCGAATTTGCAACGTGCGCAAACTGCTGCTGAAGGCCAAGCTTAATCGCTTATCTTCAAATCTAAAAAAGACCGCTTTTAGCGGTCTTTTTTATTGCTTTATTTATCCCCTCTCCTTCTAGGAGATGAGAAACACTGTTTCGCAAGGGGAGAGGTTTTTATTCCCTCACCCTAGCCCTCTCCCAAAGAGAGAGGGAACTTAAAGAGAATTACTCAGCATCTGCCATCAGATCAGCGCTCATACCTACAGTATTAAAGCCAGCATCAACATACAGAATTTCACCTGTAATACCATTTGCCCAAGGTGAGCAAAGGAACAATGCTGCATTACCGACATCTTCAATAGTTACATTGCGTTTAAGTGGTGCGACTTTTTCATTTAGATCTAACATTTTACGGAAAGATTTAATCCCTGAAGCCGCTAAGGTACGAATCGGACCTGCTGAAATCGCATTTACACGAATACCTTCAGCACCAAGACTTGTTGCCAAATAACGTACGCCTGCTTCTAGTGACGCTTTTGCCATACCCATAACGTTATAGTTTGGCATTACGCGTTCAGAACCTTGGTAAGTCAGCGTCAATAAGCAACCTTGACGTGCAGCCAATAAAGGTTTTGCCGCACGAGCCATCGCAATAAAGCTATATGCGCTGATGTCGTGAGCAATTTTAAAACCTTCACGGTCGGTAATATCAGTGAAATCGCCATCTAAAGTATGTGCCGGTGCAAAACCAATTGAATGCACAACACCATCTAGACCATCCCAATGTTTAGCAAGTTCAGCAAAAGCGGTATCAATTTCAGCGTCCACTGCTACATCACATGGGAAAACTAAAGTTGAACCAAATTGTTCAGCAAAATCATCTACACGTTTTTTTAATTTTTCGTTTGGATAAGTAAAAGCCAGTTCTGCACCTTCGCGATGTAAAGCTTGCGCAATACCAAATGCGATTGATAACTTACTTGCAATACCCGCGATTAAAAAGCGTTTGCCAGCCAATAGTCCTTGTGCCATGTGAAACTCACTCAAAATAATTTAACAGCATAATGCCAAGTCTAAAGCATTTTAGAAATTGCATAATGCGCCTTTTTTTAGAAAACCATCATTGCATGCACGATGCAAATGAAAACCAGATTCAATCAAGCAGCGTCAATATTTGTTGGCCCTTAAGCGTCCAGATGCAATGCTTGTAATGAATTTTTCCATAATATATCTGCAATCTCAGATTCAGTACTGTTTAAGCTCTGAGCTAGCCCCTGCAATACATAGGGTAAATTGACCGGCGTATTACGGGTACGCCCTTCCGTTGAATGCTGACAACATAAGGGGGTCATATCTGGACAGTCAGTTTCTAAGACCAAATGATCTACACCCAAAGTCTGAACCACTTGATGTAATTTTTTTGCATTAGAATTGGTGATTTGCCCTGTTACACCGATTTTAAAACCTAGCTTGGTAAATGCCTTCGCTTCTTCAACACCACCACTAAATGCATGTGCAATACCACCGAGTTTAAATTGATGCAGCTTCAGCATCGAAAGCACCTCCGCATGGGATTTACGAATATGCAGCAATATTGGTTTATCAAACTGCTGTGCTAATTCAAGTTGTGCGGAAAAATACTGCTGCTGCTTTTGAAAAAGTTCAGGATGTTTATGCTGTTTCAAAAAAGTATCTAAACCTATCTCACCGACAGCAACACAATCATGCTGCTTTAGCATCTGTTCCACGTCGAGCAAATGTTCTGCACGATGTTGCTCAATATAAAACGGATGTAAGCCGGGAGCTAAATAGCTTTTGGGAGCATTGGATAAACGATCTAAAAACTCTTGGGTTTGCAGCAAATCGTGAAAACGTGACTGTACAAAACCAATCAATACTAACGCATCGACACCCGCCTGTTTGGCAGCATACGCCAACTGTTCCCGATCAGCGTCAAAATCGGGAACATCAAAATGCGTATGCGTATCAAACAGTGAGTAAGTCATTGAACTAATTAATTTGCTTTTGCGGCTGAGGCTTCAACAGCTTCAACTACTGGTAGATATTGCTTTTTCAAGATACTTTGCAATTGATCATACGGAATGGTCAAACGTGGTAAACCCGCCACATATGGCCCAATTTCATATTCGGCATATTGCAAAATTAGACCTTGCTGACTTAGATAAAAGTTATCAGACAGTTTAAATTTCCAAATCTGTTCATATTCTTGAACATTGTCCGCCAACTTGGCATCTTTCACCCAAGTTTTAAAGACTTCATAGCCCAGCTTTTCAAGTTTAGTACGTTGATTGGGCAGCAATATGTCATTGAGCTGTACCAATTTTTGAGTGCTTAAATCGAAGTTATAATATTGCTGTGCAGAAGAACCATGCGCCCCACCTAAATATGAGCTGGTATTTAAAACCACTGTTGCCAAGGGTTTTTCAGCATTCAATATTTTAGGTTTAATCATCAAACTGATTTGCTGATTGGCGCTTAAAGATTTCAACTCTTTATCTAAATTTAAAAATGCTTGCATATAAGGCTGCGTGGCTTTTTCCAATTTTAATTTGGGCGTTTCAACCTTTGCCAAAGCAGATTTTGCTTCAGACGCTGCAGGTACTTCACTTGCAGCGGGAGCGTCTTTGCTCAGCGTTTTATCTTCTAAAGGCGAAACAGACAGGATCTCTCCCAACTGTTTTAAAATTTCCGCATCAATAAATTCATCAATAAAGGCTTGATTACTGTTTAAGCGTTCAACTGAAATTTCAGGACAGACCCCGCCATCACATTCAGGTAAATTCAGTTGTAATTTTTCCGCATCACCAATCAGTTTTGCACTCAAATCTGGCTGTTCAGTTTTGGCTTGATCCGGCTTTTTTTCAGGTTCAGCTTGTTGTGGCTGACACGCCGTGAATGCAACAGAAACTGCCAATATTGAGCTTGCCCAAATTTTATTTTTTTGCACCATTGCTTCAACCTTTCATTTCGAATAATTGATATTTATCTCAGTAAATATCTCATCAAATTAAATACTTTCGTTGTTTAGAACATATGCTGATACACATCAGCTTTCAAGACTTGTTGTGTTTGCGCTTTGCTGAGATAAATATCCAGTTGTGTACTATCTTTGATAATTTCATCTGTACGGTAATGCAAACCGACACCTTCTTGATCAAAGAACCAATCTGCTTGGCCCCAATAGAGCTTTTTCGGTGCCGATTTTTTGACATCCACATCTTGTTCATCTAACCATTTGCCATAGGCTTGCTGCACAATGGCATCCATATTTTGCTGCTGCTTTGCATCAATAATATCTAAGGGTTTGAGATTTTTTTTCGCACGACGGTCTGCCACAAAAAAATAATAGCGCTCTTTGACCGTGATATTTTCCTGTTTGGTATCGACACCGATTTGCAGCAGCACATATTGATTCCGTTGATATGGAACTCGTGTGTACATCGCCAATTCATAGGCTTTATTGGTTTTAAACTCGGCCTGCCAAGCATCTGATTTTTTCACATACGCATCGACAGCTTGTTGGAGATTCATATTCTGCTTTAGTGCAATCTGATCTTGTACGACGCTGGCCTGATTCTTTTCAATCCAGCTATTCAACCACGTATCTACGGTCTGAATGGTTTGTATCTCTAAATCAATACAACTTTTATTTTCACAAAACGGTTTGGCAATTTTAGCGGCTTGCTCTTGGATATTTAAATAAGGCAAAACATCTGGATTGATCACGGCCGCTTCAGAAGCGCCATCATCGGCCGGCTTTGTCGCTTTGTTTTCTTTTCCTGAATCACATGCACTGAGCAGCAAAACACTCCCCAAAAGTGCAAAAACTGTAGCATCCTTGAATATTTTCATGATGTCCTAAACGACCAAATGATTGCGTAATGTATGGATTTAAAAACTCTACCACAAAATAAAACAGCTTCACGAAGAAGCTGTTTTATTTCTGTAAAAGAACAACTTAGTGTTCACGTGTATTACGGAACACGATATCCGGATAACGTTCTTGCATTAACTGTAAATTCACACGACTTGGTGCAAGATAAGTTAAATGACCACCGCCATCGACAGACAATTGGTCATGTGCTTTTTTCTTAAATTCGTTGAATTTTTTCTCGTCATCACAAGATACCCAACGTACGGTATTGATACTTACAGGCTCGTAAATACAATCAACTTTGTATTCTTCTTTCAGGCGATAAGCCACGACTTCAAACTGAAGTACGCCCACAGCACCCACGATTAAGTCGTTACTGTTTTGTGGCATAAAGACCTGAGTTGCACCTTCTTCTGACAGTTCTTTTAAGCCTTTTTGTAGCTGTTTTGACTTCAATGGATCTTTTAAACGCACGCGACGGAACATTTCAGGTGCGAAGTGAGGAATACCGGTAAAGTGTAAATCTTCACCAGAAGTGAAGGTATCACCGATCTGAATCGTACCATGGTTATGCAAACCGATAATGTCACCCGGCCATGCTTCTTCAAGATGTTGACGGTCACCGGCAAGGAACGTTAAGGCATCACTAATACGTACATCTTTACCTAGACGCACATGTTTCATTTTTAAGCCTTTTTCATACTTACCTGAACAGATACGCATGAATGCAATACGGTCACGATGTTTTGGATCCATATTGGCTTGAATTTTAAAGACGAAACCTGTGAAGCCTTCTTCAGTCGCTTCAACTTTGCGGTCTTGAGTCGGATGTGCTTTAGGTTCAGGCGCATATTGACTAAATGCATCCAGAACATGGTCTACACCAAAGTTACCGAGTGCCGTACCAAACAAGACTGGCGTTTGGCGACCTGCCAAAAATTCATCACGGTCTAAAGGCTCATTGGCCATTTGAACCAACTCCAATGATTCTTCAAATGCGGCCCAAGCGAGATCGCCGACTTTTTCACGCAAATCTGCATAGTCATAGCCATCACGAACTTCAATATCCGTAATGGTTGAACCGAAACCCGCCTTATAAACGTAGAATTTTTCTTCGAGTAGGTTAAATACACCCGCAAAGTCACGACCTGTGCCCAGTGGCCAAGTAATCGGAACACATTTAATTTTTAAAACGTTTTCGATTTCATCTAGCAGTTCTAATGGCTCACGAATTTCACGGTCCATTTTGTTGACGAATGAAATAATCGGCGTGTCGCGCATACGACACACTTCCATCAATTTGATCGTACGATCTTCGACACCTTTTGCACCATCAATCACCATAAGCGCAGAGTCAACAGCGGTTAATGTACGGTAAGTATCTTCAGAAAAGTCTTCATGCCCTGGGGTGTCGAGCAAGTTAATCATCTTGTCTTTAAACGGGAACTGCATAACAGAGGTGGTGATCGAAATCCCACGTTCTTTTTCCATTTCCATCCAGTCAGACGTTGCCGCACGATCAGATTTACGGCTTTTTACCATACCTGCAACCTGAATCGCCTGTCCCCATAACAACAGTTTTTCTGTCATTGTGGTTTTACCGGCATCGGGGTGGGAAATAATAGCGAAAGTACGTCGCTGAGCGACCTGTGTCGCTAATTCTTCTTTAAAACTCATGAAAGACACCTACTGCAAAACTCGCAGTGCAAAAGATCAGATCTGATCAATATGGAAAATTGGCGATATTGTATCAGATTGACCATTAAAAATAATCAACCACATCGGGTTGAGTCAAAATCTTAGCGTGGCGTGTCTTGATGTTTTACATTGGATGACGACCTGTTTTTATCGACGATATAACGTATTCCACTGTCTTTTTTCTATACTCATTGGCAATGCGATAAGACTACAAATGACTTTATTCAACTTTCGCTTTCATGCTTTCTTCAAGCTGTGCCACTGGCATCGGCATTCCTAACAAATATCCCTGCAATTGTTGGCAACCTAAACGTTTTAAAATTTCTGCTTGTTGTTCTGTCTCTACACCTTCTGCAGTGACCGTTAAACCCAGTCGAATTGCCAAGTGAATAATACTTTCTAAAATAATTTCTTCTTTAGAGCCGGCGCTCAAATTGCGGATAAACTCACGGTCAATTTTCAGCTCATCTACAGGCAGTTCTTTTAAATACAAGAAACTTGAATGTCCCGTCCCAAAGTCATCAATCGCAACTTTAATTCCCATCTTTCTCAAATGTTCAAAAGTCAAGATACTGGCATCGATATGATGCATCGCTGTTGACTCGGTAATTTCAATAATTAAATGTGACGGGTTGATTTCATACCGTGCAAAAAGCGACTCTAAAGTACTAAATAAGTGTTTATGTTCAAACTGAATGGCTGATAAGTTGACCGCAATAGGATACAACGGCATATTCAGCTTTTCCCAGTGCTGAATTTGCTTACAGGCTTCTTCAAGCGCCCAATAGCCCATGGCAATAATCAGTCCAGTTTTTTCTGCACCATTGATAAACTTATTTGGCGTCAACATACCTAGAGTTGGATGATTCCAACGAATTAAGGCCTCTACTCCACAAATTTCACGATCAGTGGCATTGAATTTTGGCTGATAAAATAAGATAAACTGTTGTTCTTCTACCGCTTTATACAAATCATTGATCAGTTTCGTCTGACTTTTTTCTTCAAATTGGTCGGCAGTATAATTAAAAAATGAATAGGTATTACGCCCCTGATACTTCGAACTCAGCATTGCGGTGTCTGCATTGATCAGTAGGTCTTGTAAGTTCGCACCATGTTCAGGGTACATCGCAATACCAATACTGCCTGAAATGTTAATTTCCTTACCTGCAATCAAAAAGCTTTCTTGCATCAATTCCAATATTTTTTCAGACATTGCTGTGGCAGAGTCATTGCTTGCTGACTCAAGCACAATCAGAAATTCATCGCCACCGATTCGTAGCAATTTGGCTTGATCATTAATTAAACGGTGAATACGCGTAGCAATTTGAATCAGTAGTTGATCACCCACATGGTGTCCAAACACATCATTGACCGCTTTAAAACGGTCGATATCAATATAAATAAAAGCAATTTTATCTTGTCTTAAGCGATGCTCTGTAAATAGAAAATGTGCATATTCAGCCAAAAATAGTCGATTAGGTAAACGGGTCAAATTGTCCTGTACAGCTTGATTGGCTAGTTCTCGATTTGCGCGCATCAACTGTAAACTGCGATGCTCTAAACGTTGTTCTAATACCGCTACACTAAAGGCTGCCATCAACAATAAACTGGTGACAAATAAGACAATAAACAGCAATAAATTATGGTTTATCTGCGCTGCCACCAATACATCCATCGAGTTTAGCGGTACAAAATCAACAGCCGCCATACCAATATAATGCATAGCCACAATGCTAAAAGTCAGCATTAATGCGACAAAGACATTCAAAATATTCCGTTTTGGCGAATATTTATTTTTAAACGTCATCCAAAAGGCCAAACCCGAACCACAGATCGCAACTAAAATTGAACAGATAACAATTAAAGGTTCATACCGTTGTTCATAGCCCTGAACGGCTAAACTCAGCATACCGGTATAATGCATGCCGGAAATGCCAAGGCCCATTAACACTGAACCTAAAATTAAACGAGGAAAAGGTAATGTCTGTCGTGTGGTTAACCACACAGCAAAAGTGGAAGCAACGAAAGCAATAAAATAGGATATCAGGGTCAGACTGGTATCGAAACTATGGCTTGAAGGCAAATGGCTGGCTATCATGCTTACAAAATGCATGCACCAGATCGCAGCACCTAAAATTGCACCGCTGAAGAATAAAATGACATTTTCATATCTTGGTCGTGTTCCACGAAACAACATTTGTTCGAGTGAAACAGCAAAGTAACAACTTAATAATGCAACTACGATTGAACCAGCGACCAGACTGTAATCATAATGAATATGAGTCATATCAAGCGTTCCGCTTAGGTTATCGTGGCACTTTCTTTAACCGAATTACCCAATCTATCTCTTCCCTTTAACTTGTTACATTTTCAATTACTTACTTATTTTCTCTTAGAATCTATTAGTCTACGGTAATGGTCAAGTCTTTCTTTCAAGATTTTAAGCAACTGATTATTTTAAAAAAATAAAGCTTGATGAAGTTCACTAAAACTTAAACTTTTGATAAAAATTGCATCAGGTGTCTATTATTTTAGAACAGTTTCTAATCATAATAAAATGAATAAGTTAGAATCATTTATAGATTGCTTTCTAGATTTAAATCGAACACCGCCCTACTCACAAAAAAATAGCGAGCCGTAGCTCGCTATTTCTCAATGGATAAATTCATCTTTTCTGTCAAAAACTCAAGCAATCATCTCAATGTTATTTATGGATGAATTACTTACTTTTTGGCTGCTGTTGTTGGATTCGTACCTTGTAATTTGGCATAGTCCATTAGCACATTCGCTGCTTCCGTCACAAAGACTTCTTCTTCAGGCAGTGCTGGACGTTGGTTCGCCTTCATTTTCGCACGTGCTTCCACCAATGCATCCATAGACGCTTGGTAGCTCTCCCAGTTGGCATAAGGCTTTTGACCCACCACTTTACGACGTTGATTTTCAGCATCCAAAGACTTTTGCTCTAGTGCCAACAATTCAGCTTTACGCTTCGTTAAGTCGAGTACCACACGCTTTTGCTCATCCGTCTTTTTTGCAATCGCTGTACGTTGCTCTAAATATTTAAATTGCGGATCAATGCTGACACGTTGCTGAGATGACTTAATCAAATCGGGAACATAGCCTTGAATTGAACCTTCACGTTTAAACGGTGCGGTTGGAATAGTATCCCACTGTAAAGCATTTTTCGATTTACGCTCACCAAACTCTTCATTGTAAATATCGACCAGCTTAATATCCGGTACGACCCCTTTATTTTGGGTACTGCCGCCCGTCACTCGGTAAAATTTACGTTGCGTTAAGGTTGCTTGACCATAGGCTAAAGAGTCAAGTTGTACCTGCGCTGTTCCTTTACCCGTTGTGGTACTACCAATCACCACACCACGCTCATAGTCTTGAATCGCAGCAGAATAAATTTCACTCGCAGAAGCCGAAGCCAAATTAATCAATACCGCCAATGGGCCTGCATAAGTTTGCGCGCCACCATCATCATCTTCAAACACGCTGACATTGCCATTACCATCACGGATTTGCACCACTGGACCTGATTTAATCACTTGTCCAAGCATACGTGCCACTTCTTCAAGTGAGCCGCCTGGGTTGTTACGCAAGTCAATGATGATGCCTTCAACATTTTGCGCATCTAATGTTTTTAAGGCTTTATTGGTATCTTCCGACACAGAACGGTAATCTGTACCCGCACGACGTGCACGATAGTTTAAGTAAAACGATGGAATTTCAATCACACCAAACTTATGTTTTTTGCCATCACGTTCAATTTCAACGGTACGTGAACGCACGCCTGCATCTTCTTCTTGAATTACATCACGTACAATAGTGACATTTCGCGCTTGATTCATGGACGCACCAGCACCCAATAAACGTAAAGTCACTTTGGTGCCACGTTTACCACGAATCAGTCCGACAATTTCATTGCTCGGCCAACCAATCACATCGACCATTTTGTCGCCATCTTGGGCAACACCAACGATGCGATCGCCTGACTTCACTTGTCCTGATTTGCTGGCTGGCCCACCTTCCACAATCGTCTCGATTTTGGTGTAGTCTTCATTACCACGTTCAGGACGGATCGATACCCCAATCCCTTCCAATTGCAGCGTGGTTTGACGGTTCAATTCCATCGCATCTACAGGTGGAAAGTAATTACTGTGCGGATCATACGTCAGCATCATGGCATTCAGAGTTTTATCAAGCACATCATCGCTTTTTAAACGACTAATCCGCTCTAACTGACGTGTATAACGCTTGGTTAAAGTCTGTACAGGTGTTAAGTCTTCAGGACCTGTTAAGTCTTGACCATTTGCCAGTGTTGGGTCATCTTTCAACGCTTTTTGTTTGGCTTTCTCTTCTTCTTTGCTGATGGTTAAGTTGATCAGCTGAGAGACCAACATTTTATTCCAATGCGCACGCTGCTCTTCTGTCGATTTAAAGAATGGTGCTTTTTCACGATCAGTTTCGATGTAGTTATTCGGTTGATTTAAATTCTGTGGCTTTTTCAGCTCTTCCAACATATAGGTGTAGAACTGTTTTAAGCGCTCACGATATTGCGCATGAATCGCATACGGCCCTGTTAAATTGCCCGCTTTGAGATTTGCACCAAAAGTTGAACCATAACGTTTTTTATAATTTTCAATATCCGATGCCAAGAACAACGTATGTTCAGCGTCTAAACTATCAATATAAAAATCTAAAATACGGTTAGATGTATTAACATCTAAACGCTGATTTAAATAGTGTTGACGGTCTACCAATGTTGCAAGCTGACGTGAGACCAAGGCTTGCTCTTGTGTGGGCTGAATGGTACCCGCGCTCACTGCTTCTGTATTATTGGCAGCAATTGCGTCATTCACCACATGAGTGAAAAAGAATCCACCTGTCGCAATCGCAACGGCACAAGCTAATGTTTGAAGTTTCATAAATAATTTGTACTTCCTTGGTATTAAGACCAATATTACCGTGTTGGTTTTCGACCTGAATTGAATAGATTCAAAATCTTAAACAACTTAATATGTTTATGTCGTGTAGTTTTATCATATTCTCTGCTGACAAAGTGTAGCAAATCATTGCAGAATTCAGGTATTGTTTTTCCTTAAAAATTCCAACACGGACACCGAATATGATTGGCGCATTAATGCTCGACATTGCTGGCACAGAACTCACCCAAGAAGATATTGAACTATTACAGGCACCACAAGTTGGCGGCATGATTTTATTTGGTCGTAACATTGAATCTCCTGAACAAGTTCGTGCCCTGACCGACCATATGCGTCAAATTCGTCCTGATATTTTAATTGCCGTCGATCAGGAAGGTGGTCGTGTACAACGCTTAAAACAAGGCTTCACACTCCTACCAGCTATGGGTAAGTTTGGAGAACTTTACTTAACTGAACCTGAAAAAGCTGTTGAACTGGCTGAACAATGTGGCTGGTTGATGGCAGCTGAAGTCCTTGCGGTCGGCATCGATTTTAGTTTTGCACCAGTGCTGGACCTAAATGATGTCAGTGATGTGATTGGTGACCGTGGTTTTGCCAAAAATATGCAAGACATCATTCCACTGGCAAGTGCTTTCTTAAAAGGTATGAAACGTGCGGGGATGGCATCTACAGGTAAGCATTTCCCAGGCCATGGCTCGGTGAAAGCAGATTCACATATCGCTGCTGCTATTGACCATCGTAGTTATGAAGAAATCTATCAAAAAGACATGCAAAGCTTTATTCAACTGCAACCACAGCTTGATGCCTTAATGCCTGCGCATGTGATTTATGAAAATATTGATCCTAATCCTGCTGGTTTCTCACCGTATTGGATTCAGAAGGTCTTACGTCAAGAGCTCCAATTTGATGGCGTTTTATTCTCCGATGATTTAAGCATGCAAGCCGCTTGTGTCGCTGGCGGTGCAGATGCTCGTATGCAAGCAGCATTAAATGCAGGTTGTGATATGGGCCTCGTGTGTAATAACCGTGAATCTGCATGCATTGCGCTTGATGGGATCCAAAACTTAGCTCTTCCAAATCAGGAACGCCTAGAACGTATGCGCGGAAAAATCCCACAAATTGAGATTGGACAAAACATTGAACTCGGGGCGGACTGGCAAAACGTGCGTAATCGTATTGTGGATTTTAAAAATCAATATTGCTAATCCAAGACTTTCAAAATTCTAGAAAATGGAGCACGACAAGGTGCTCCTTTTTGATTTATGATGAAGACAAAATAAATGCTTCGGCGCTATACAAAAATTGCCAATAAAAACAACATTAGGTCAGGACGACATGACACAAAGTTTATCGGAACATCGACATATTTCTTTTACTGCACATTACACTGGCTATATTTGGTACAGCATGGGGATTTCGCATCCCGTTTTTGCCACACGTAAAGGCAAATTTTTAGCACGTTTAGTCCATCCTTTAGAAAGCTGGGCAGAAAAAAATGTGGGCGGTAGCATGCGTTCGACGCTTAAACAGCGCCATGCCATGATCGATCAACATTTAGATCAACTCATTACCCAATATCCACAGCTACAAGTCCTTGAAATTGCCTGTGGCCTCTCCCCGCGCGGTTGGAATTTTCGCACCAAGCATCCTGAAATTGACTATCGTGAACTCGACTTGCCAGATATGGCAAAAATCAAAACACAGGCACTCAAACAGATTGACCCGCATGCCCCCGAGGTCTTAACTGGCGACATTTTCACACAAGATTTTGAACGTATTTTTCAGAGTTTCAACCCTGAACGTCCTTTGGTGGTGATTAGTGAAGGGCTAATTAATTATTTTGATCAAATCCTACTGAATAAATTATTGCAAGGGATCACCGAATATGGCGCCTCATTTCAGGAATTACATTATCTGACCGACATCTATCCTGAACCCGTCAAGAACCGTTTAGCACGTTTTATTTGGGCCAGTAGTAAATTACTCAAAGTCATGTCTCGCAGCGCTTTTACTTTTCATTTTCAATCCCCTGCTGAATTACAGCAGTTTTTCAGTCATACAGGATTTGAAGAAGTAGACGTCGTTCAGCCGGCCTTATACTTTCCACAACAGCAACAAGAACAAGTGATTCCTTTCCACGATGCAGAGCAGCACTGTGGCGATTTGGTTTGGATGGTCCATGCCAAAACAAAAAAACAGCGCTAACGCGCTGTTTTTTATATGTTCATGTTTTAACTTACGGCTTCTAATAACAACACATCTTCTTTTTGGCGTTGTACAAAGCGCAATAAACGCTCCGCCAACTCAAAACTACCATGCTTAAACAAAGCACGAACCTGCGTATCTACAACGTCAAAGATGAGACATTCAATTTTAAACTCACCTTCTTCATCTTCTAGATGTAATGCCAAATCCCGAGGATATGCGTGCATGCAGTCCAACATTTCAGTCTGTACATTCAGCAACACGCCGAAATAATTTAAATCCGTAATTTGAGTTTCAACCACGAGGTCTGAATGGCGATGAGATAAATGCGTGAATGGCTGTTGTACACTTACACGCGCTTCGCCACGGCGTTCAATATTTTGCATTTGCTCTCGGCTCATTGGAATGATCCCATCCAACTGCTGAATAGACTCACCGCGTAGATAAGTTGCAAACAAATTCATGGTTTCCTTACGGCGTTGCAACTGCGGTAAATGATCCGCATTGGCAATCATGGCAAATTGCATATTCGGACATTGCAAGGCAAAGCCCGCATTTTCATGTGGCAAAGTAAAACTGTCGTACTGCCCGCAAGACACCAATACATCACACTGTGGAATCGGCACGTCTTGCAAACGCAGCAAACGGTTACAGTTAATGTCATAACGCTCTTGTTCGGTATTGGTGAATTCAGCCATTTGTCTAAAGAACAAACGCTTCGCTGTCGGTGACATCCGCGTCACATCCAGTTTGGCATGATTGACCAAATACAAAATCACCGCTTGACCAAATTCATCCATGCGCTGTTCTTTCATCAAGTGCAAGGATTCTTCAAGCAACATGCGCCAGCTCTTGCGCGTTTTTTGCATCACGCCCATTAAAATCATGCGATCAATCAATTCAGGACGTTGATCGGCCAGACCTGCTGCCACCACTGAACCTAGTGACATCCCCATCACGGATACTTTTTCTAGCCCGACGATATCCAACCAAACGCCCAACATCTGCGCCAGATCACCCAACTCTAAAGTCCCTGCTGACACGGCTGTATCGACATTGGTAATTTGCTGGTTTGAGCCCATGGAGGGTAAATCAATTAAAATAATAGGGCCTGCCGCAAATAATTGTTCGACACAATATTTGTAGGAATTAAAGTTTTGAAATGCCCCACCAATAATAACAATCGGGGTGCGATGAATGGTTTCAGGTTGTGCAATGGCCATATATTCGACCTTCCAGCCATCAATCCATGTCGTTCTGGCAGGCTGTTTAAAGCTTTGCTTGTCATACAGATCGAAAAAACTGTAATGCGTACTTTCCTGTACGGTGGGATCCATTTGGATAATGGAATTCATATTCCTTTCCTCCATTCCTGCCTTATTTTTATTGTCAGGAATTCATTTAGAGACTCTGCTCGACTTAGCGTCCTGCTCTTTAATCGTTATTTGTACGACTTCAATGTCGCTATTGTTTCATTCTATACAGAGGTTCATTTTACAAGCAACTGATATCCCCGCCGCTTATCTACTTTTGTTCTAAAAACAATTTCAAAATGTTAATTCTGGTCAGCAAGTACAGTCGAATATGCACTTAAGTGCTTCATTGTTCAGTCACAGGCTGTTAATATCGAGTTGAAATTTCTAAGTGATCAAACCGCTATGCAAGAGTCTATTGAACAATACATGCAAACGGTAGGACAGCAAGCACGCACAGCATCACGTGTGCTCGCAGGGGCTTCTACCCAGACTAAAAATAATGCCTTATCAGCAATTTATACTGCTTTACAAAACAGTGAAACTGCAATTTTGGCAGCTAACCAAGTGGATATGACCAAAGCGCATAACAACAACTTGGATAGTGCTCTACTTGATCGCTTAGAACTTACCCCCACACGCTTTAAAGGCATGCTCCAAGGTCTAAAAGATGTGATCGCACTAACTGACCCGATTGGCGAAATTACCGATATGGCCTTTCGTCCGACAGGTATTCAGCTGGGCAAAATGCGCGTGCCGCTAGGTGTTGTCGGCATGATTTACGAATCTCGCCCCAATGTAACCCTTGAAGCCGCATCTTTAGCGCTTAAATCAGGTAACGCGATTATTTTACGTGGTGGTTCTGAAGCTTTGGAATCTAACCAAGCAATTGCAGCAGCGATTCAACATGGCTTAACTGCTGCAGGTGTACCTGAGCATGCCGTTCAAGTGCTTAATACCCCAGACCGTGCTGCGGTTGGCCAATTAATTACTATGCCTGAATATGTCGATGTAATCGTACCACGTGGTGGCAAAGGCTTAATCGAACGTATCACCAATGAAGCACGTGTGCCTGTTATCAAACATCTTGATGGTAACTGCCATGTTTTTGTGGAAGCTCAGGCTGATTTGCAAAAAGCATTACCTATTGCGCTCAATGCCAAAACACACCGTTATGGCGTATGTAATGCCATGGAAACCTTACTTGTCGATGAAAATGTCGCTGAAGAGTTTTTACCACGCATTGCTGAACTTTATGCGGAGAAAAAAGTTGAACTTCGTGGCTGTGCTGAAACGCAGCGCATTTTGGGTGAATCGATTGTTCCTGCAACTGAAGAAGATTGGTATACCGAATACTTAGGCCCGATTTTGGCAGTGAAAGTCGTTACTGGCTTAGATGAAGCGATTGAGCACATCAACAAATATGGCTCACACCATACCGACTCGATCATTACCGAAAACTTTAGTCTGGCGCGTCAGTTCTTGGCGCGTGTAGATTCGAGTTCAGTGATGATCAATGCCTCGACGCGTTTTGCAGATGGTTTTGAATATGGTCTTGGTGCTGAGATCGGCATTTCAACCGATAAAATCCATGCACGCGGACCAGTCGGCCTAGAAGGTCTGACTTCTCAAAAATGGATTGTATTTGGTGATGGTCAAATTCGCCAATAACACCCAATAAGACAATGAAAGCTGTGCTTTTCTAAGTAAAGGCACAGCTTTTTTTATGGCGATTTAAAAAACTAGACCCAGGGTTCACATATTGAAATATAATCCTGCAAACACACAGGATTTAGAATCGAAAACAGATTTTTTGACAATTAAATGCTTAAGAAGAATAAGAAAAGTTCAATTTACCTGCTTTTTTGCAACAATTTTAGGATTACAGCGCAGCAACCGCATGTTATGTTCTATGTATATCTCTTAAATCGTATAAATTTTGAGGATTATTTTATTAATAAATGAAAACTATGAACTGATAAATTTTAATTATTATTGTGCTCAGGGTCGATAGTGCTTAAGTCTAATCTCCTAAAGTCTATCTAGGACGATAAAAAAACCCATGATAAAACATCATCACAGATCTAAATTGCATCAATCAATACAACTGCAATCAGATCAACATTATGGATAAGTATTTCAATTAGAATTCGGGTATTTAAACGTGTCTACATCAGTATTAGTAATTAACTGCGGATCTTCTTCTATCAAATATGCGTTAGTTTCTGAGCGCCGTGAAGATCGTATTTTTGGTCTGGCCGAGAACCTAGGTTCTGCTGATGCACGTATTAAAGGGGTCACTACGGGTGGTGCTGCGCTTGAGCTGTCTATTCCACATGCTGACCATGAAAAAGCCCTCGAAACTATTTTAGAGCGTTTGGCTCACCATAATCCTCAAGCGATTGGTCACCGCGTGGTACACGGCGGTACATTAACCAAAGCTGAGCTATTAACACCAGAAATTATTGAACGTATTCGTGAAGCTACACCGCTTGCGCCATTGCATAACCCTGCTCACTTGGTGGGTATCGAAGCAACCATGCGTTTGTTCCCTGAACTTCCACAAGTAGCCGTATTCGATACAGCATTCCACCAAACCATGCCGTCTCATGCATACCGCTATGCATTACCAAAATTCTTGTACACACAGCATAACGTACGTCGTTATGGCTTCCACGGTACTAGCCATGCCTACGTATCTGAGCGTGGCTCAATGTTGGCAGGCAGCTTTAAACAAGGTGGCTGGTTAACTGCTCACTTAGGCAATGGTAGCTCGACTTGTGCGATTTGGAATGGTCAATCTGTAGATACGTCAATGGGTCTGACTCCACTTGAAGGTGTAGTCATGGGCACACGTAGTGGTGATGTTGACCCAAGTATTCACAGCTTCCTTGCAAGCAACTTAGGTTGGGATATCTACAAAATCGACAAGATGCTGAACAGCCAATCAGGCCTACTCGGTTTGTCTGATCTATCAAATGACATGCGTACATTGATCGAAGCATCGGAACAAGGCAATGAAGATGCCGCGCTTGCCATTGAAGTATTCTGCTACCGTTTAGCAAAATCTTTGGCAGGTCTCAGCTGTGGTCTACCACGTATTGACGGTTTATTCTTCACAGGTGGTATTGGTGAAAACTCTGCCTACATTCGTGAAAAAACGGTTTCATACTTACCGCACTTTGGTTTCAACCTGAGTAAAGAATTAAATGACAACTTAAAACGCGGTACTGAAGGTCGTATTGACCACGGTACTGGCCCACAAATTTGGGTTGTTCCAACCGATGAAGAAGGCCGTATTGCCAAAGAAACTGAGCATGTTGTAGACGAGGTGACAGCGTCTGCTACAAAAAAGTCTGATGCTGAAGCTGCGATTGCATAAGCAATCGCATCAGCCCCTTCGCCTTCAATATTAATTTTTAGCTTTAATTTAGACACCGTATGAAAACAATTTTACTCGTGCCAACTGGGGAAGGTGTAGGTTTAACATCTGCATGCTTAGGTTTAATTTATGCTTTGGAATGCCAAGGGGTCAAAGCAGGTTTTCTGAAACCATTTTCACAGGAAAATGTCGCAGATACTGTAGACCGTACAACGGCTCTTTATCGTCATTTATTTAATAATGAAACGGTAGAACCCATTCATCATGCCACCATCGTGAAACAACTGAGTCATGATGAAAGTGATGAATTGCTCGAAGAAGCAGTTCGTTTGCACCGTGAAATTGCAAAAAAGCATGATCTGATTATTGTTGAAGGCTTGGTTCCAAACAGCCGAGATAACTTTGCCTCAGAACTGAATGCGACTTTAGCAAAAGCACTCGATGCTAAAGTGATTATTGTCAGCACTGCAGATATTCAAAATGCCACGAAAACGGCTGAGAAAATTGATAGTTCTCTACGCCAATTCGGTGGTGCTGCATCTGAACGTACTGCGGGTGTTTTGTTTATGCGCACACGTGGCTTGCCAGAAGAGTCTGCGCAAATTCCTGTCACACTTGATCCAAATCTGCGTTTAATTAGTGACACCAATAAATTTGTACTCGAATTACAACAAAGTAATCCGCAAATTGGTTCTACACAGCTACCTGTTATTGGCCTCGTTCCATTTAGTAATACGCTCAGCGTACCGCGCATGTCTGACTTGGCGACGCATATTCAATCAGAATGGATCAACCAAGGCGATGCTGCTCATCGACGCGTACTACATAGCAGCTTAGTTGCCTCTAATATTGAACATGAACTTCACAAATTTGTGGCAGGTGAACTGATTATCAGCGCCTCTGACCGTATTGATGTGTTGTTGGCTTCTAGCCTTGCAAGTAGCAATGGTATTCCACTTGCCGGTTTGGTTTTGACTGAACACCATCAACCGAACCCACAAGTTTTGGATTTCTGCCAAACCGCGATTAAGCAAGGCTTACCGATTTTACATACGCCTTTAAGCACTTTTGAAACGGCACAACAACTTTCAAATTTAGGCAATGAAATTCCTGTCGATGACGTAGAACGTGCAGAACAAGTGACCCGCTTTGTTTCAAGCCACATCAATGCTGAGTGGATTACTGAAGTATTGAATGGTTCGTATCAACCCCGTTTGTCCCCTTCTGCATTCCGTCATGAATTAGTACAAAAATCTATTGCTGCGAAAAAACGAATTGTTCTACCTGAAGGTGATGAACCACGCACCATTCAGGCGGCTGCCATTTGTCAATCACGTGGCATTGCACACTGTATTTTATTGGCAAAACCTGAAGCCGTGATTGAAGTTGCAAAAGCACGTAATATCGAACTTCCACATGATTTGGAAATTATTGATCCAGATCTGATTCGTGAAAACTATGTGCCTAAAATGGTTGAGCTGCGTAAAGGTAAACTCAATGATCTACAAGCACGTGAACAGCTACAAGATACTGTGGTTTTAGGTACCATGATGCTTGCACTCGATCAGGTGGATGGCTTAGTCTCAGGCGCAGTACATACTACGGCGAATACTGTACGTCCTGCATTCCAATTGATTAAGACTGCACCTGATTATTCATTGGTTTCTTCAGTATTCTTCATGCTGTTACCAGATGAAGTCTATGTATATGGTGACTGTGCCATTAATCCAGATCCAAATGCAGAACAGCTTGCAGAGATTGCGATTCAATCTGCAGATTCAGCGAAAGCTTTTGGTATTGACCCACGTATCGCAATGATTTCGTATTCAACAGGTACTTCTGGTGCAGGCGCAGATGTCGAGAAAGTGGCTGAAGCAACACGTATTGCCAAAGAACGCCGTCCAGACTTACTTATTGATGGCCCGCTTCAATACGATGCTGCATCGGTGGAAAGTGTGGGACGCTCTAAAGCACCTGACTCTAAAGTGGCTGGTCGTGCCAATGTGTTTATCTTCCCTGACTTAAATACAGGTAATACAACCTATAAAGCAGTTCAACGTTCTGCAAATGTAGTCAGTGTTGGCCCTATGCTGCAAGGTTTAAACAAGCCTGTAAATGACTTGTCACGTGGGGCTTTGGTCGATGACATCGTGTTTACCATTGCATTAACGGCAATTCAATCCGAACAGCAAGAAGCTTAATTTTAGTTTCGAGTTCTAAACCACCCTTTCGAAAGATTGGGTGGTTTTTTTATTCATTCCGATTTTTCCGCATTTCAATCTTATTTATATTGCGATAATTTTCATCTTATTAATTCTTGTCATCTTAGAGTCAATATTATTGCTTATGGTATGAGCGCTTTTTTAATTATTCATAACTTAGCTATATCATGACAAACTTAAAATTTTATACTCCATGCGCCATCTCTACATTAATATGGGTTTGCTTAAGCGCACACTCCATGGCCGCAGATTCATATCTAACACCTGACTCAGCTCCAAATAGTCTTGAAATATTATCTACTCCTCCACAAGCCTATAGTGCAGATTTTATTCGTGATCAAAGTATTTTTAAACAATCTCAATATTTGAAAAATACAGCTCGCTGGCAGCAAGCACAAATTGATGCGGATGTTTCAAATGCACACTTAGGGCGACCTTTTTCACATGCATTTGGTGTAGAAATTAATGAGAAAAATACACCTATTTTATTTGAAATTTTAAGAAAGATTAAAGTCTGATAACCGCGTTGATCATTGATAAATTTGATGTGTGGATTTAACTTCAGCACATCTTCCTGCCCTGGACGGATTGGTTGACCATTGCCGGTAGAGGTTATCGATGTAGTTAAAAATTCGGTTGCAATCGATGGACTCTTAAAATCATTCAAATCACTTGGAATATTCGCTGCAAAATATTGATGCAAATCTCCTGACAAAATTACTGTATTACCATGAGGTGCATTTTTTTTGATAGATTCAATCAAGCGCTCGCGTGCGTATGGATAGCCATTCCACGTATCTTTCCCAAAATAAGCTTTGCCTGATTTGTTATAACGTACCCAAGGCATAACCTGAATTTGCTGTGCCAAGACATTCCAACGCTTATCATGGCGCATTTGCTTCGCCAACCATTGCTCTTGTGCTTTACCAAGAACCTGCTCATTTCGGCTATTCTCAGTACGGCAGTAATCTATTTTATCAAACCCATCTTCTAACTGAGCTTTGGTGCATAAAATTGGAGAACGGTATTGTCGTGTATCTAAAATATTCATCCGTAGCATTTTGCCATAATCTAAAGTACGGTAAGCAAGGATATCTGGACCGTTCGGCTTCTGTTTTAAGCGTACAGGCATATATTCGTACCACGCTTGAAACGCTGCTGCGCGGCGCAGCAAAAATATGTCTTTCTTCTCGCCTTTTTCTTCAATATCTGCAGCCCAGTTGTTATCTACTTCATGATCATCAAACGTCATCGCAAAAGGTGCAGATGCATGTGCAGCTTGTAAATCGGGATCCGCACGGTACTGTGCATAACGAATACGATATTGCAGTAAAGTTTGAATTTCCGGACCAATATGTTGACGTGCAGGAATTGAAATTCTTAAATCTCCAATTGCACGCCCCCCACCTTTACCCTCTGGTCCTTCATAAATATAGTCACCATAGTGGAAAACTAAATCTATCTCTTTTTCTTTGCTCAAGTAGTCATAGGCCGTGTAATAACCCGTTTCATAATGCTGACAGCCCACTACAGCGACTCGAACTCGTTCTGGCATTTGGTGCGCGGCAGGTGCTGATTTTGCTGTACCTACAGAACTTTCATAACCAGCCAATCTAAATCGATAATAATAGCGTGTCATCGGTGCTAAACCACTTATCTCTACATGTACTGTGTGATGTAAGTCAGGATGTGCCTGCGCCTTCCCAGTTTGCACAATTTTCTTAAATTCAATATCTGTAGCAATATCCCAATCCACTTCAACAGCTTCCTTCGGCATCCCACCATCTACAGAAAGTGGATATGGTGCAACACGCGTCCAAATCACAAAGCCATCTGGCCAAGGTTCACCTGAAGCAACGCCTAATTGAAACGGGCTAATCGGAAATTTGGCATTTGCCCACGTGCTTACTGGACTCAGTCCAGAAAATAACGCTAAAGACCCGACTCCCATCAAACCCTTTAAGAATTGACGACGATTCGAATTAATATGATTCATTTTTATTTCTCTATAAACTTATTAATAAATTAATCTGATCAGTTTTGGATTAGAAAATTGGCAGGGTGTAGGTTAAGTAGATACGGCTTTGTTCCTGCTTTGTTCCTGTACTTTTTTTGAATTTTCCGTACTGAGCGGTAAAACCTAAATTTTTGAATTTGCCTTCCGGCACTTTATAACGCAAGGTATAGTCAATTTCGGACTCAGTTGCACAACCACATTTACCAAAGTCACGTCCTTGGACTTTGATGAATGATAAATTCAGCCCTTTCAAGTATTGATCATTAAAGTCATATCGATAGCCATACCATGTGGACTTTTCACCAGCATTGGTAAAGTTCTGCAACAAACGGTTGGTTGGTAAGTAAATGAAAGTCCCATCTGCACCATTATCTAAACTGCCCTGATTCATATGCAGAAAATCGCCATCATCACCAATTTTTTGCGCGCCAAATTGCAGCTGATGATTTTTAAATTTGTATTTGAAATCCACACTGGCTGTCTGGTTATCTACTTTAGCTCCATAGCCTTTTTCACCACGCTCATTAGCTCCAGTCGCTTGAGTATCAAATAAACGTAAGTCCGTATTAAAACTCTGGTTTTCACTGAATGGAAATTTGTGTTTCACGCCGATAAATTGCTGTACATAAAAATCATCCAGCTCACCGGCATAGTACTGTAGCGTTAAATTTTTATTGGGCTTCCAGTCCGCACCGCCAAACATAAACCCATCACTGGTTTCGGTTGCGCCTTTAATAGAAAGCTTTGAAGCATCTCGTGATGCACGTGGAATTGCTTTAGTGACGTAACCACCCGTTAAAGTCAATCCCTTTACATCTTTAGAAGTGACTTGACCACCTAAATAGGCAGATTCGAGCAAGCGAGCAAAGCTTCGACTTAAAATGGGTAAATTAGGGCGTAACTCCCCGACTTTTACATCAGTTTTCTGATAGCGCGCTTTTAAAGTGGGATATGCACGTGTCCAATAATTTGTTGGACTACCATCACCTTCTAAAGGAAACATCAACGAATTTTTGGCTTTATCTTTACTGCCGTCTAAACGTATACCTGCTGCCGCAGTAGCATCTAAACCAAAACCGACTTGACCTTCGGTAAAGCCAGATTGATAACTCAATTCAATACCTTGTCCCCAAACTGTCGAATCTTTATCGTTAGGCTCTTGATCTTGATCAAAATAATAATTTTTAAAATCTATTTCTGCTTTACTATCTTTAATAAATTCTGCTTGTGCTGCCTGCATTGTCAGCATGGGGGTGAAAACCATACAGCAGATGAGTGCTTTGTAATTCAACGTCTAACCTCTTTGGTCCTTGAGAAATACTGCAATAACCTAAAGACTCTGTATGACAATACACTTGCAATCCCATGACAATTACATGAAAAATAAAACAAATGTTTAATATAAATATTTGATAATATAAAAATTAGAGTTATTTTTTTTAAGCACTTATATACGAAAAAAGTTGACCATTAAAAGAACTGCAAGCACTCCATTTTTTGACTGCTAAGCTCTAAGCCTGATTTTAAAGAAGATTGCTCAAGAACTTTTATAAAACCTTGTTTAGAATAAAATTGAGTAGCTCGTAAATTAGTTAATTCAACACGAAGTACAATTTTTGTATAACCTTGGTTTGCTGCATATTTTGTAGACTAGATATTAAAAGATCAGCAACACTGTTTCCCCGATAATTCTCATACAACCACATTGCAACTACAGTAAATTCATGCTGTTTATCAATAGTACCTCCAACCATGCCTACAGCTCTCATTCCGTCAAATGCCAATAGAAACTGGCATGGTCTTTTTTGCGCAACTCTATCACGCCATTCAGAATCACTATGAGTTTTGGTTTTTTCAAAAGTTGCTGTAAATGCATCGGGACTGTCTTGTAATGCTTCTAGCCGTAAATTTTTCAGTATCTCCCAATCTGATTCAACAGTTGAAGGTACAGTAATAGAGCTCATTTTTATTTTATCTCTCAAGTAATTACTTCAAAATTTAGCGTTGATAATTAAAGTTTAGTAAAAAATTGAAAGCTCTAGCGATCAACGATGATTATCACTCTGAGGCAAACTAATGCCAAGACTAAAAATTAGCTATTACTCATGATTAGATTTGAAGATTTGAAGATTTGAAGATTTGAAGATTTGAAGATTTGAAGATTTGAAGATTTGAAGATTTGAAGATTTGAAGATTTGAAGATTTGAAGATTTGAAGATTTGAAGAAGAATATTATTTTTATAAAATTTTAAGCAAAAAAAAAGAAGATAAAGCTTTAGGCTTGATCTTCTTGTTGACCATAGAACCAAGTTGCTGCGATAAACAGAGAAAAACCAATAACTGACAACACTGGAGTAACCATATAATTCACACTCTAACTTTGATGACGTCATTATGTAAAAGTTATATGACAGTTATATGACAAATATAAAATTTTCAAAAATAATAAATATTTTTTATTTTCAATATCTTAAAAATTAAAACATATCTCCTCCTCTAGTTATGTGACAAATATTTCATGAAATATGACAGTTAAAATGTCATTTTCAGGCCATTTATGACAGTTAAATATGGCGCTGTTTAAGCCTATTAAACTTTCGGCCAAAGATTAAGCGAAATACCCACACAACTGTATTTTTGTCTTATAATTTAGCCCGCTAGCTATCAGCCCGCTCAAGAGATATTTGTATGACAACTATTATCAAGCAAGATGACTTGATCACATCGGTAAAAGATGCGCTTCAGTTCATTTCTTACTATCACCCACAGGACTTCATCCAAGCGATGAGCCGTGCGTATGACCGTGAAGAAAACAAAGCCGCAAAAGACGCGATTGCACAAATTTTAATTAACTCTCGTATGTGTGCAGAAGGCCATCGTCCTATCTGTCAAGATACGGGTATTGTGAACGTATTTCTTGAAGTGGGCTTAGACGTTAAATTTGATTTAACCATGAGCCTAGACGATGCAATTAACGAAGGTGTACGTCAAGGTTATCTTGAAAACTCAAACATTCTTCGTGCATCAGTATTAGCTGATCCTGCTTTTGGTCGTAAAAATACCAAAGACAACACCCCTGCTGTAATTCACTACAAACTCGTTCCGGGTAATAAAGTTGATATTACTGTTGCTGCTAAGGGTGGCGGTTCAGAAAACAAATCTAAACTTGCAATGCTTAACCCTTCTGACTCTATCGTAGATTGGGTACTTAAAACTGTTCCAACCATGGGTGCAGGTTGGTGTCCTCCTGGTATGCTCGGTATCGGTATTGGTGGTACTGCTGAAAAAGCCATGATGCTTGCAAAAGAAGCATTGATGGAAGAAATCAACATGGACGAATTACTTCGTCGTGGCCCACAAAACCAAATCGAAGAACTTCGTATCGAAATCTTCGAAAAAGTAAATGCTTTAGGTATTGGTGCTCAAGGTCTTGGCGGTTTAACGACTGTTCTTGATATCAAAATCAAAGACTACCCATGTCATGCTGCGGGTAAACCAGTAGGTATGATTCCTAACTGTGCTGCAACTCGTCATGCACATTTCCAATTAGACGGTTCAGGTGTAGCACATATTCAAGCGCCTAGCCTTGAAGACTACCCAGCGGTGACTTGGGATTCATCAACATCTAAACGTGTTGACTTAGATAACATCACTCAAGAAGAAATGAACTCTTGGCAACCGGGTGACACACTGCTTCTTAACGGTACAATCTATACAGGTCGTGACGCTGCGCACAAACGTATGGTTGACATGTTAAACAAAGGTGAAGAACTTCCAGTTGACCTAAAAGGTAAATTTATTTACTACGTTGGCCCTGTTGATCCAGTCGGTGACGAAGTCGTTGGTCCTGCTGGCCCAACAACTGCAACTCGTATGGATAAGTTCACACGTCAAGTGCTTGAAGCAACTGGCATGTTCGGTATGATTGGTAAAGCGGATCGCGGCCCTGCTGCTGTTGAAGCAATCAAAGACAACAAAGCAACTTACCTCATGGCTGTTGGTGGTGCTGCTTACTTAGTATCGAAAGCGATTCGTGAAGCTGAAGTGGTTGCTTTCGCTGACTTAGGTATGGAAGCGATCTACAAATTTGTTGTAAAAGACATGCCTGTATCTGTAGCTGTTGACGTAAATGGTACTTCTGTTCACGCAACTGCACCAAAAATCTGGCAAGCAAAAATTGGTAAAATCCCAGTAGTTGATGCTGCTGCGAACTAATTTCGCCACGTTCAAGATCAAAAAAAAGCACCCCATCGGGTGCTTTTTTTATTGTCAATATTTAGACTGTCTGTCGAATGACATTCGCTATTTAATGCTTTCACACACTCAAAAACACGAGCTAATTACATTACCAAGTTAATGGATTCCACAGTTTAAAAGGCTTGGTCAACTGCACATCTTCCGCAGGATCATAATGAGGTGCTTTCAACTTCTGCGCACTTTTCCGCACTTTTCCAGTGTTTTGATCTTCTGCCACAAAGTTAAAACTGTTGGATTTCAACTCTGTAAATGCGATTTCATTTCGACCAATTTTTTCAGGCATGAGCAGCAATGGCCCTGAAACCGTTCTTTTACTGGATAAATTCTCTTCATCATATTTAATGAAGTAAGTTTGACCTGCTTCAACATCAAAGTCTAAATATTTAGGTTTTTGAAAATGATTCACCCCCAAAGGGCGACTCGATGATAAGCGGTAATTCCCCGCAGGTAACTCCACCCAGTAATAATGATTATTCAATAAACTTGGAATACGCTCACTGTTCAGAAATAAGCTGCTGGCCACAATTTCTTGACGATTCCACTTACTGTCTGGACGATATAAATACACAATCGCTGCTTGATCATGCTGAGCTTTCACTTCTTGAAAATGTCGGCCTTGTTTCTGATTGACCCAACCACCAATGGTAAACATACCCAATCGATATTGCTCAATATGGCCCGGTGTACTTTCAGGATCCACGGGCTTTAATGTTGAAGCCAATGACGTTTGCTCAACGGCTGATTTTCCATGACAACCCAGCAGCGCTACACTGCTTAAAAGTAGAATTGCAACTCCACGCATGATTATCCCTCACTGCGTCTTTTTTTATTTTACACTTTTGTTTTCAGTTTTTTACATTCAGGCATCCACGCCATCCTGCTGAGATTAACATTCTGCTTTTATTTTTGGAAATAAAAAACGTGTGCAAATCTTGGATTTACACACGTTTCAGACGAATAGCGCTTAAGCAGATTTAGAGTTTACAACTTTTAAATCTGACTTCGGTGCAGCTTCTTCAGTTTTCTTTGGTTGACGTTCTGATTTAAATTCAGGTTCCGCTTCACCATTAATCACAGCTTCATTGACGACAACCGTACCCACATCTGAACGACTTGGTAAGTCATACATCGTTTCAAGCAATGAATTTTCTAAAATCGAACGCAGACCACGCGCGCCCGTATTACGGTCAAGGGCTTTTTTAGCCACGGCACGCAATGCTGAGTCTTCAAATACGAGGTCAACATTTTCCATTTCAAATAAATATTGGTATTGACGTGTCAATGCATTTTTCGGTTCTGTCAGAATCTGCATCAATGCTTCTTCGTCCAGTTCTTCCAAGGTAGCAATCACAGGTAAACGACCAATAAATTCAGGAATCAGACCGAATTTAACCAAATCTGTCGCTTCAACTTGGCGGAATAAGTCAGATAATTTTTTAGTTTCATCTTTCTTACGGACCTCAGCCGTAAAGCCAATACCGCCTTTTTCCTGACGCTGCTGTACGATTTTCTCTAGGCCAGAGAATGCACCACCACAGATAAATAGGATATTTGAAGTATCAATTTGAATAAATTCTTGCTGCGGATGCTTACGACCACCTTGAGGCGGAATCGACGCAACCGTACCTTCGATCATTTTCAATAATGCTTGCTGAACACCCTCACCCGATACATCACGAGTAATCGATGGGTTTTCAGACTTACGGGTAATTTTGTCGATTTCATCGATATAGATAATGCCTTTTTGCGCTTTTTCTACATCGTAATCGGCTTTTTGAAGGAGTTTTTGAACAATGTTCTCAACGTCTTCACCCACATAACCAGCTTCAGTTAAAGTCGTTGCATCTGCCATCGCAAATGGCACATCTAAAAGACGCGCAAGTGTCTGAGCAAGCAGCGTTTTACCTGAACCTGTTGGTCCAACCAACATAATGTTACTTTTCGAAATCTCTACACCGTCTTCTGGTTTTTTACCACTGGTGCCAATTTTTAGGCGTTTATAATGGTTGTATACCGCAACAGAGAGGGTCTTTTTCGCAACATCTTGCCCAATCACATATTGGTCAAGCGCAGCACGGATTTCATGCGGTTTTGGTAAAGGACGAGTTGCCCAGTCATTTGATTCAACTTGCTGACTGGTCTGAACTAGGTCAAGACATACGTCCACACACTCATTACAGATGTACGCGTCCTCACCTGCAATCAGTTTCCCGACTTCAGACTGCGTTTTACCGCAAAATGAACAATGCTTTTGTCCTTGAGGATGTTCGGACATATTCACTCCAATAATTAATTCTTTAAAACTTATGGGCGTTTAGATAAAACTTCGTCCACAAGACCGTATTCTTTCGCAGCTTGCGCTGTCATAAAATTGTCACGGTCAGTATCTCGAGCAACAGTTTCGTAGTCTTGACCACTATGCTCTGCCATTAAACGATTTAAACGTTCTTTGATGAATAGAATTTCACGTGCATGAATTTCAATATCAGATGCCTGACCTCGGAAACCACCGAGTGGTTGGTGAATCATGACACGGGCATTTTCAAGACAGTAACGTTTGCCTTTAGCACCGGCGTTAAGCAGGAATGCACCCATCGATGCTGCTTGCCCCATGCAGTAAGTCACAACATCAGGTTTAATAAATTGCATGGTATCGTAAATTGCCATACCTGCAGTAACCGAACCACCTGGTGAGTTGATATATAAATGAATATCTTTATCTGGGTTTTCTGCTTCTAAGAACAACATTTGGGCAACAATCAAATTTGCCATGTTGTCTTCAACTTCACCGGTTAAAAAAATCACACGTTCACGCAAAAGGCGTGAATAAATATCAAAAGAACGCTCGCCACGAGATGACTGTTCTACCACCATTGGTACTAGTGCGTTTTCAATTGTTGGAACATACATACGTTATTTATTCCTAAATTTTTCTGACTCAACCCATAATTCACAATATGAGGGATATTTGTCGAAATTGCAAAAGATTCCCAATTAAATAACAGATATTTTTTTCATAAGCATTGTGAAATCAGGACAACTTATTTGGGGGCAAATTTCGATAAAAAAAGGCGCTTAATGCGCCTTTTTTTGAAAGCTAGAAATTAGCCTTGTTGACGAGCTTGTTGCTCTTTCAATAAGTCTTCATAGCTCACAGTTGTATCCGTTACTTTAGCAGAAGCTAAGATGTGATCTACAACTTGGTCTTCTAGAATAACAGCTTCGATTTGAGCACGTTGCTGTTTATCGTTGTTGAAGTATTCAATTACTTCTTTAGGATCTTCGTAAGAAGAAGCCATGTCTTCGATGTAAGCATCAACACGTGCAGCATCAACTTCAAGTTTAGCTTCAGCTAATACTTTGCTGACTAATACGCCAAGTTTAACTGATTTTTCAGCTTGCTCTTTGAATAGGTCATCTGGAAGCATGCTTGAATCAAACGCTTTAGCGCCTTGAGCACCAAACTGTTGAGTGAATTGTTGGATCATTTGTTGACGTTGACGGTCAATTTCTTGAGCAACCATTGCTTCTGGAAGTTCTACTTCGTTTGCAGCTACAAGCGCATCAAAAGTTGCACCTTTCACTTGGTTACGAAGACCGTTTTTCACTTCACGTTCCATGTTTTTACGCACGTCAGCTTTCAGCTTTTCAACGCCTTCTTCTTCAGTTAGACCGAAGATTTTTAAGAATTCAGCATCAACTTCTGGAAGTTTTTGTTTTTCAACAAGCTTAACAGTGATTTTGAATTGAGCAGCTTTACCAGCAAGGTTTTCAGCTTGGTAGTCTTCAGGGAAAGTTACATCGATAACTTTCTCTTCGCCTTTCTTCATACCAACGATACCGTCTTCGAAGCCAGGGATCATACGACCAGAACCAAGAACGAGTTTAAAGTCTTCAGCAGCGCCGCCTTCAAACTTCTCGCCATCAACAGTACCTTCAAAGTCGAAAGTTACTTGCATGTCTTTTTTAGCCATGCCTTTAGTTTCAACCCATGAAGCGCGTTGTTTTTGAAGATTTTCAATCATCTTCTCAACGTCTTTGTCGTCAACTGAAGTTGTTTTACGTTCAACTTCTAGACCTTCGAACTTAACTTCAACTTCTGGATAAACTTCTACAGTTGCTTCATAAACTAAAGCATCATCTTTCATTTCAGTTTTTTCAATGTTTGGCATACCAACAGCATTGATTTTTTCTTGTTGGATCGCTTCGAATACTGTGTCACGAATGATGTCGTTTACAACTTCTTGATAGATACCAGCACCGTATTCACGACGAACAACGTTTACAGGTACTTTACCTGGACGGAAGCCGTTGATCTTCACAGTTTTGGCAGTGCGTTTCAAGCGAGCTTCAAACTGCTCGTTAATACGGCTCGTCGGTACAGATACATTTAAACGACGGGCAACGCCCGAAACCGCTTCAGAAGTTACTTGCATGGCTTCCTCGATAATTTGTTAGTTAAAACAGTTTTAAAAAAAAGTGCCACATTATATGACAACAATTAAAGATATACAAAAATGGATTATAACACTATAAATTCAGGCATGGATGCCCTTCTTATTTTTAGAATTTTTCAGCTTTTTTCGAAGAAATATTGATTATTTTTTAATTAATTGTTGAAAATGAGAAACTTTCTCACTATTATTCTTAATGATATTTTTTTTAATTTATTTTCATATATTTATCTCGTCCATATTTGGAATTCTTTTATGAGTAAATTTAATCTCAACCCTCTTTCCGCTGCTTTATTTGGGGCAATTGTAACTACTACGAGTTTCGCACATGCTGAAACGACTGAATCTCAAGCTCAACAGATGGAGACCATTGTTGTTTCTGCGGCTGGTTATGAACAAAAAGTAACAGATGCTCCGGCATCAATTACGGTATTAACTAAAGAAGATTTCAAAACAAAACGCATTACATCTCTTGCTGATGCGTTAAGTGATGTAGAGGGTGTTGATATTAGCCCTACAGCGGGAAAAACGGGTGGATTAGATATTAGTATCCGCGGTTTACCCTCTGAATATACGCTAGTTTTGATTGATGGTCGTCGTCAAAATAGTACTGGTGACATTACTCCAAATGGTTTTGGAGAAACGAAGAATAATTTTATCCCTCCACTTTCTGCAATTGAGCGTATTGAAATCATTCATGGCCCTGCCTCTACGCTTTATGGTTCAGATGCGATGGGTGGTGTCGTTAATATTATTACCAAAAAAGTATCACATGAATGGACAGGTTCAATTAGTTTAGAAGGCTCTATTCTTCCAAAAAGTTCAGACTTCGGTAATCAACGCAGTGTCGACCTTTACGCTACAGGACCAATCGTACAAGATCTGCTAGGTTTGCAAATTCGTGCCAAGCATTGGGAGCGTGATGAATCAAATGTTACACGTGACATTGACCAATCTGCTCTAGGTACCGGAAATAATCCATCTGAAGGCAAACTTGATACATTGGGTGCTCGCTTAACTTTAACCCCAACAGAGAATCATGATTTATCTCTCGATGTAGAATCACACCGTCAATCGTATAAAAACCCTAAAAACTCTACCGGCTTCCAATTGGGTACAGTCGGTCCAGCGGGTGGTTATGATGACGAAATGGAGTTTAATCGAGACAAGTATGTTGTTGCCCATCAATGGCGTACAAATATTGGTGATTTAGACAGTAGTTTGACTCGAAATGAAAGTGAAACTGTCGGCCGCCTTATCCCATCTCGTATGCAAAACGGTGATTTAACCACAAAAACTCCACGAACAATTGAGAGTGAAGATACGATTTTTGATACAAAATTATCGGTCAATGCAATTGAGAACCATCGTTTAACGCTTGGGGGACAATGGTGGGATGCCAGTGTTTCAGATGGATTACGTGCTGCAAAACCTGAAGTAAGTTTTACACAGATTGGTTTATTTGCTGAAGATACCTGGAATGTGTTACCAAACTTAGCACTGACACTTGGTTTACGTTATGACGACCACGACACATTTGGTGATTTCATTACCCCACGTGCTTATGCAGTATGGAATGTTAATGATACATGGACGGTTAAAGGTGGATATTCGGAAGGCTATAAAGCTCCTCGTCTAGAACAATTAACAAATGGGGTTGTTAATGTTGGCCGCCAAGGCGCTCTGCCTATTTTTGGTAATCAAAATCTAAAACCTGAAACAAGTGATAATTTTGAACTTGGCGTATATTTCACACCGAACAATAATTTAAATATTAACTTAACTGGCTTTTTAAGCACGGTTCAAGACAAAATTGTGAGCGGTGCAATTACAGATACATCTGTAAATACGGGTGGAAAACCAGGAGAGTGTTTAGTCAACCAAGCCTGTGCTGACTATTTGACTGGCCTCGGAACACCTTGGCAGTGGCTGAACCAATCAAGTGATCGTGCATTTACAGTTACTCGTCCAGACAATGTCGATGAAGTCGAAATTTATGGTACAGAGTTAGGTATTAACTGGGGCTTTGCCGAAGATTGGAAATTAAACTTTAATTACACTTGGACAGAAACAGAAGTAACTAAAGGCAAAGACAAAGGTAAAAAGTTACAAGACACGCCTGAACATATGTTCAATGCTACTTTAAAGTGGAATGTGGCAGACAATGCAGACTTATGGCTTCGTGGTGAATATCGTACTGAGCGCTCTCGTTTCAAAACCACAAATTTAACGGGTGATGATTTGACCGTTTATAATGCCCTAGGTGACTACGAAGCTTATGGCTTAGTGCATTTAGGTACAAATTATGCAGTTAATGATAAATGGGATGTTGGCGTAGCTCTTTATAATATCTTTGACAAAGACTTTAATAAGTATGAAGTTATAAATGGTAGTGCATATAATATTTACAGCAACACCCAAGAAGGTCGCCGTGTGCAATTAAGTACAACCTTTAAATTCTAAATAACACTTTATAAAAAAAACCTGCTTCGGCAGGTTTTTTTACATCAACAATTTACGATTTATTCTTATTTAATTCACAATCATGTCTATATTTATAATCTCAATTAAACAAATAAAAATAACTTATTTTTTCAATATTCAATAAAAACATTAGCTTAATTTTAGTTTGTTATATCATTACATTAAATACTACTATCACATTTTAATTATTCATCGTGATTTACAATCGTATAAAGATGAAAGAACAAATAAGAATCATTATTATTCGCATACAAATTCATTATTCCAAATCAGGTTTGAAATGGCCTTCATCAAAACACGTAAGAAAATTGTTTCTTCAGCAATTGCTTCGTCACTTTCTGTTATTGCTGTAAATGCAATCGCACAAGATCAAGTCACTCAACTTCCAACCATTAGCCAAGAAGTTGCTGCTGAAAAAGCACCGAGCTTTAAAGTTGATATATCAGCAAGTTCAAAATTTGTTGCCCCGCTCCTTGATACACCAAAATCAGTTTCAGTTATTTCGAAACAACTGATCGAAGATACTCAAGTCACAACTTTAAGTGATGCTTTACGTACGGTACCAGGCATTACTTTAGGTGCTGGTGAAGGTGGTAACCCAAATGGTGACCGTCCATTTATCCGTGGCTATAACACTGAAAGCTCGATGTATGTCGATGGTGTGCGCAACTCAACTTCACAAAACCGTGAAATGTTTGCGGTTGAACAGGTTGAAGTGACCAAAGGTTCTGCTTCTGCCATGGGTGGTGCAGGTACAACTGGCGGCAGTATCAACATGATTTCTAAGGTTGCGAAAAAAGGTGACTTTTTAGAAGGTTCAGTTGGTGCAGGTACAGACAATTATCAACGTATCACACTAGACAGTAACAAAGACTTTGGTAATGGCGTTGCTGCACGTGTTGCGGTCATGGGGCATAAAAATGAAAAAGCGGGTCAAGCAGATGGTGCTGAATATGCACGTGCCGGAATCGCGCCAAGCATTACTTTTGGTTTAGATACCCCTACTCGCGCGACTTTAGGTTATTACTACTTAAAATCTGACGATACACCTGACTCTGGTGTGCCATACAGCAATCCAACTGGATATTCGCAATATTCAGGAAAACCGATTGATGTCAAACAAGGCATCTACTACGGCTGGAAAGATCGTGATTTCCAAAAACAGGAAAACCAAGTCGGTACGATTAAGTTAGAACATGACCTCACTGACAATCTAACGATTAGTAATACTACTGTTTATAACAAGTCTAAAAATGATTACCTGTGGACAAACCCAGATGACTCGAAAGGCAACATCTACGATAAAACTACTGGTACCTTGACAGGTAATGTTTGGGCGCGTGTAAACTCACGTATCGCCGATACTGAAACCTTTACCGACCAGTTGGCTTTGACAGGGAAATTTAATACCGGTTCTCTGTTACATAGCTTTAACTTAGGCGCTGAATACTCAGATCAAGAAACGGATCGCACCCAATATATTATTAATGGAGACAACGCAACAGGTAGTGCAAGCCAAACGTGTCCGTCTACAGCTCCTGCAGGCTGGTGTACGTCTGTTCAAAACCCGAATCGTGGGCCATGGACAGGCAGTATTAGCACGGATGGCGCAGATTTATACAATATTAAATCAAAATCGACCTCAGTTTATTTTCTTGATAATATCGAATTCAACCCTCAATGGTTACTTGACTTAGGTGTACGTTGGGATAAATTTGAAACTGACTCGACCATGACTTATGGTGCTCGTAATAGTGCTGTATTAGGCAACCCAACAGCAAATCCACCGGTACTACCAACGGCTCAAGTTGGTGATAAGCTTAAACTAAACAGTGATTCAGACTTCTTCAACTATCAAGCTGGTTTAACATTTAAACCTGTTGAAAATGGCTCTATTTATGCGAGCTATGCAACTTCAGCAAACCCAGTTGGTGTAGATGCTGGTGATGGTTCAGAAGGTATTGGTGCACCAGGCCGTAATACGACTGAAGAACAAGCTCGTGCAATGAACAACCTAAAACCGGAAGAAATAAAAACTTACGAGTTAGGAACTAAGTGGGATGTCCTTAATAATCGTTTAAATCTAACTGCCGCAATTTTCCGTACAGAAAAAGAAAATACTCGTGCAACAGATACAGATGGCTTTACTCGTAATATCGGTGAAACTCGTGTAGACGGTATTGAACTTGGCGCTAATGGTAATATTACTGATAAATGGGCTATTGCTGCTGGTTATACCTATTTAGATAGCGAAATAGTCGATGATGGTACGGCGACTAATGATGGCAATCAAGTTCAAAACGTGGCGAAAAATAGCGCGACACTTTGGACAACTTACCAAGTCCTTCCACAGTTCACAATCGGTGGTGGCGCTACCTACATGGATAAAGTATTTGGTAATGCTACCAATACGAAATGGGTTCCAAGCTACGTACGCTACGATGCTATGGCGCGTTATACCGTTAACAAAAATGTGGATTTACAGTTGAATGTAAATAACCTTTCTGACAAACGTTATTTCACTAAAGCCTACGCATCTCACTATGCCACTGAAGCAGAAGGTCGCAACGCAGTTCTGTCTGTAAACTTCAAATACTAAGAAAAAATAAATACCATAAATAATTTATGGTATTGACTCAAATAGCCTCGCTTCGAGGCTATTTTTGTATATGATCAAAACATTAATATTACAGTTCCAAAGGGTTAGGCCGTGATTCACCATATCCCAAATGTATTGAGTAAAGAACAGGTCAACTACTTCCGCACAGAAATGCAAAAAGTAGAATGGATTAATGGTCAAAAAACTACGGGCTCACTGTCTAAAAATGTAAAAAACAACCAACAGCTAGATATAGACCATCCATTAACACAGCATTTAGGTGACATTATTCTGCATGAATTGTCACAACACGCGCTTTTTACATCAGCGGCTCTCCCCCTCAATATTTTGCCGCCCTATTTTAACCGCTATGAAAATGGTGAAACGTTTGGTTTCCATGTCGACAATGCCATTCGCTGGATGCCCGACAGCAATCAAAAAATTCGTACCGATTTGTCCTGCACGATTTTTCTAAGTGAACCCGAAGAATATGAAGGCGGTGAACTTGTGGTAGAAGACACCTATGGCTACCACGAAGTGAAATTGCCTGCCGGAGATTTGATTTTGTATCCATCTACCAGTGTGCATGAAGTTACTCCTGTGACTGCAGGCTGTCGTATTGCATCATTTTTTTGGTTGCAAAGTATGATCCGTGAAGATGCTGAGCGTCACATGTTATTTAATCTCGATCAAAGCATTCAAAATTTGCGTATGCAATTGGGTGATGCACATAGTGAAGTCGTCAAGTTGACTAGTCTGTATCACAACCTTATCCGCAAATGGGCCGAAATTTAAAGCTCAAGGTCAATAGACATGGACAAACTGACAATGACTGATCACAACATTTTAGCGCCACTCACTCAGATTCCAGCTCATTTGCAAACCATTGCAGATTATGAAGTCGAGGCTGAAAAACACCTTTCCAACATGGTGTGGCAGTACTTGCAAGGCGGCTCGATGGATGAACACAGTGTCCGTGGCAATTTGTCTCAGTTTGAACAGATACAACTGCTACCACGTATGCTGAAAGATCTAACCCAAGGTCATACCCAAATCGAAATCTTAGGGCAACGTTTCCCGCATCCTATTTTTGTAGCACCCATTGGTCACCAACAACAATTTCATCCTGATGCTGAAGCTGCAACAGCCCTCGCTGCCGAAGTCCTTGGCAGCAATATGATCCTCAGTACGTTTACCAATACAGATATGCGTGAGTTAAAGCAGGACAATCCTTACAAATGGTTCCAATTGTATTGGCAAGGTGAGCGCGAAAAGTCATTATCGCTGGTCAAGATGGCAGAAGAACATGCCTATACAGCAATTGTAATAACCATTGATTCCCCGCATACAGGGATTCGTGACCGTGAACGTCGAGTGTTTTTCCATTTGCCTGAAGGCATGCAACATCCGCATACCCCTGCACATATCCCATTGCCTGAGCTCAATGATGGCGACCATCCCGTATTTAACGGTCTGATGAAAATCGCACCAACATGGGCGGATATCCTTTGGCTCAGTCAAAACACCTCATTACCGATTATTTTAAAGGGCATTGTCAGTCCACATGATGCTGAACTTGCCCTGCAACACGGTGTACAAGGCATTATTGTGTCGAATCATGGTGGGCGCGTACTGGACGGTTGCATTTCCCCTCTCACCGCCTTAGAACTGATTAAAAAAGTTGTGCCTACGGATTTTCCAGTTTTATATGATGGTGGTATTCGTCGTGGTTCAGATGTGTTTAAAGCGATAGCCTTGGGTGCATCTGCCGTATTAGTTGGACGTCCTTGCATTTATGGTTTAGCTACAGCGGGCGCTTTAGGTGTTGCCCATGTACTCAAAATACTGAAAGAAGAATTTGAGATTACGATGGCATTGATGGGAACAGCCACCGTCGATGAGATCAATAAAGATTATATTTTTCAAAAAAGCTAATTTTATAGAAAAATATTTTCCAGTAATGGCATCTTGACGCAAAAATAGGAAATTATTTCCGGAATATATGGACTAATATTTAGTTATACATTTACGAGCTTACGGTAAAGCTAAGTCATGTGAATCTTTACAGATTTATTTCGACTTTCGACTAAAGACTCCGAAATTAAACTTGTAAATTGTTAGAATAGACACAATCTATATAAGTAGTACCTTGCCGTTTATCCACGACATTTATCCACGGTGCTATAAGGAGTTTTCACATGATGTTGGCAGATCCAAGCAAAAAATACCGTCGCATGTACCAACGTGTAGACTTACCAGACCGTCAATGGCCAAATAACGAAATCAATAAAGCGCCGATCTGGATGAGTACCGACCTTCGTGACGGTAACCAAGCGATCTTCGAGCCAATGAACATTGAACAAAAGTTCAAAATGTTCCAAATGCTTGTGAAAATTGGTTTCAAACACATTGAAATCGGCTTCCCTTCTGCATCACAAATCGACTTTGATTTCACGCGTTTGTTGATCGAAGGCGGTCATATTCCTGATGATGTGTACATCGAAGTTTTGGTTCAAGCACGTGATCATTTGATTCAACGTACATTTGAATCATTACAAGGTGCAAAACGTGCCATCGTGCATATCTACAACTCAAACTCGCCAACATTCCGCAATAAAGTGTTGAATGTTGACGTTGCTGGTGCAAAACAATTAGCGATTAATGCCGCAACGAAAGTCAAAGAATACGCTGCAAAACAGCCTGAAACTGAATTTGTATTCCAATACAGTCCAGAGTGTTTTACTGCAACAGAATTAGAAGTTGCTAAAGATGTCTGTGATGCGGTCACTGAAATTTGGGAAGCATCTCCAGAGAACAAAGTGATTTTAAACTTGCCTGCAACGGTTGAAGTTTCAGGTCCGAACGTCTATGCAGACCAAGTGGAATGGATGCACCGTAACATTCAACGCCGTGACGGTGTGATTATTTCTGTGCACTGTCATAACGACCGTGGCTGTGGTATTGCCGCTTCTGAGTTGGCCATTATGGCTGGTGCTGACCGCGTCGAAGGTTGTGTGTTTGGTAACGGTGAACGTACAGGTAACGTGGACGTTGCAGCGATTGCATTGAACATGTATACCCAAGGTGTTGCGCCAAACTTAGATTTCTCAAACATTAACGAAATCATTTCAATCATTGAAGAATGCACAGGCTTGCCGGTACACCCTCGTCATCCGTATGCTGGTGATTTGGTCTTCACCGCGTTCTCTGGCTCACACCAAGATGCCATTAAAAAAGGTTTCGAGTTCCAAAAGAACGAAGAAATGTGGGATATGCCTTATTTGCCAATCGACCCGAAAGACTTGGGCCGCGACTATGATGCCGTGATTCGTGTCAACTCACAGTCTGGTAAAGGCGGTATTGCGTACTTGTTAGAATCAAATTACAACGTGGTGTTGCCTCGTCGTATTCAAATTGAGTTCTCGCAAATCGTACAGCAAAAAACAGATGAAGACGGTACCGAGATTTCTGCGCAAGCAATCTGGTCTTTATTTAAAGACACGTATGTGGCTGCCAAAGACACGCATTATGCGGCGAAAAACTACCGCTTACATGATGAAAATGGCAAACAAGTCATTGAGCTTGATGTCGAAGTGAACGGTGAGATCCAGCAATTACGCGGTGAAGGCAACGGCCCAATCTCTGCTATCTTAAATGCCTTGCAGTTACCGATTGATGTCTTGAACTATGAAGAACGTAGCATCAGTTCAGGCGCACATGCTAAAGCCTTGGCTTTAATTGAGCTTCAAGTGAAAGGTACAGGTAAGTCTGCATTCGGCGCAGGTGTGCATGACAACATCGTGACTGCATCTATCGAGGCGATTATTGCCAGCACTAACCGTTTAATTGAACAAGGTGTTTTAAGTACTGAACAAGTGATTGCTGCTGCAGTCTAATTCAATGCTATAAATATCAAATAGCAATAAAATGACTTTAGAAGGATACCCTCAAGTGGTATCCTTTTATTATTCATACTAAAGATTTAAGGCGAATTATTCCTGTGTCTTTTCCAGCTGACTCAGTGGGCTTAGTTACCCCACAAAAGTTTATTTTTGAAGAGCCGTTAGAGCTCGAATGCGATCGCATACTCCCACGTTTTGAGCTCATGGTTGAAACTTATGGCGAACTGAATGCAGACAAATCCAATGCAATTTTGATTTGTCATGCACTGTCAGGCCATCACCATGCTGCAGGTTATCATCATGAAGATGACCGTAAGCCGGGTTGGTGGGATGCATGTATTGGACCAGGCAAAGCTATTGATACGTCAAAATTCTTTGTCGTAGCACTAAATAATATTGGCGGCTGTAGCGGTTCTACTGGACCGACCTCTCCAAATCCTGAAAATGACAATCGCCCTTATGGTCCTGATTTCCCATTAGTGACTGTCCGTGACTGGGTCAAAACCCAAGCCATGTTGTCTGATCGTTTAGAGATTCAGCAGTGGTATGCGGTGATTGGCGGCTCTTTAGGCGGTATGCAAGCTCTACAATGGTCTGTGGACTATCCAGATCGTTTACAAAAGTGCGTGATTATTGCCAGTACACCAAAACTGTCTGCGCAAAACATTGCCTTTAACGAAGTGGCGCGTCAGTCGATTTTGTCTGACCCTGATTTCCATGATGGTCGCTATTTAGAAAATGACAGTTATCCTAAGCGTGGTTTGATCTTGGCCCGTATGGTGGGTCATATCACTTACCTCTCTGAAGAAGCCATGAAACAAAAATTTGGCCGTGACTTAAAGTCAGGTAAATTTATGTATGGCTTTGACGTCGAATTCCAAGTCGAAAGTTATTTGCGTTATCAAGGTGAGCAATTTAGCCGTAACTTTGATGCCAATACCTATTTGATCATGACCAAGGCTTTAGATTATTTCGATCCATCACGTGAATATGAGCAATCATTAAAAACCGCGATGTCTAAAACCAAGTGTCAATTTTTAGTTGTTTCATTTACAACGGACTGGCGTTTTACCCCTGCTCGTTCGCAAGAAATTGTAGATGCATTAATTAGTAATCATAAGCCTGTGAGCTATGTGGATATTGATGCTGAACAAGGTCATGACTCTTTCTTGTTCCCGATTCCGTTATATGTGAAAAGCTTACGTGCATTCCTAGGCGGTGTAAAACACCTGCAAGAAACACCGAAGGAGACCAACTAATGCGTATTGATCATCAACTGGCTGAACGTTGGATTAAACCAGATTCAAGCGTACTCGATTTAGGGTGTGGTGACGGTGAACTGCTTGCACATATGAGCAAAAAGCACAATATTCGTGCATATGGCTTAGAAATTGATCAAGAAAAGATTGCAATTGCGGTCAGTCGCGGGTTAAATATCATCCAACAGGACTTGAACTTAGGTTTAAGTCGCTTTGCCGACCAGTCTTTTGACTATGTGGTTATGGCACAAGCCTTGCAAGCTGTAGATGCACCAGACGTTCTTTTAAGAGACATGGTGCGTGTGGGGAAACAGGCCATTATCACCTTTCCAAACTTTGCACATTGGAAGACTCGTTCTTTCCTTGCATTAAAAGGAATGATGCCTGTTTCAGACGCGTTACCCTATATGTGGTATAACACGCCCAATATTCATTTATGTACTTTCCGTGATTTTGAAGCGCTGTGTGCTGAAAATAACATCCGGATTATTAACCGACTTGCCGTGAATGGGGATCAACAAGATAGTTTACTGAGTAAACGTCTCCCAAATCTATTTGGTGAAGTCGCAATTTATCGAGTGAGCGCTCTATGAAAAAATTATTATTAAGCACGACGCTACTGATTGGACTTTTTAGCATACAAGCCCATGCGGATTATGTTGCTCCATCATCTTCAGTTTCTAGCCAAGCTGCACAATATTCAATTATGGATATTCACAGCTTAAGTAAAGCTGCTAAAGCAGGTCAGCCTGGTGCTCAGTTTTACTTAGGCACTAAATATCAACAAGGTAAAGACGTTGCAAAAGATGAACGTCAAGCTTTTGCATGGTACAAAGCTGCTGCCGATCAAGGTTTATCTGCAGCTCAGCTCAATGTGGGTCGTATGCTCGCTGATGGCATTGGGACTAAAAAAGATGAAGCGCTTGCTCGTCAATATTTCGAAAAAGCAGCCAGCCGTGGTGATAACCGCGCAAGCTTTAACTTAGCCATGATGGAAGAGCAAAAGAAAAACTACATGGGTGCATACCAATGGTATGAGCTTTCTACCCGTGATGGCATGCTCGACAACAAAGTGATTAGCTTGTCTGAAGGCAAAAAAACCGCTTTAGCAGCGAACTTAAGCCAAGACCAAATCCGTCAAGCACGTGACCGTGCGGACAAATGGATTCAAGCACAATAAGTTTTTGAATCTTAAAAAGCACCTTCGGGTGCTTTTTTATTAAATATATACTTCTAAAACAACCCATATTTTTAAAATTATAAGGGCAATACATGAAAATAAATTTTGAAGTCATTCAATATTCAAGTGGATATTATTCTGGATTAAACATACAGATTATTCCTTTTAACCTTGATCAAAATCCAAACTTGCAAAACTCTATCGTTATTGATGAACTCGCTTTTTCACTTATCGAAAAATTCTTCTTTGAACATGAAAGCCCTTGGTCACACTGGGGACCAACTTATGTTTATCCTGAAAAAATCACTACAATTATTGAAAGGCTGAATCATTATAAAAACTATCTAAATGAAAAAAAAATTTTAACTTATAAAGATAATGTTCAGCTTCTCTTTAAAAAAGGAACAAAAAATTTTAGGAAGAAATTCCCTAAATATAAAACTAAAGTAATCACTATGATTAACCAAGTCATTGGATTTTTAAAAAACATTCAAATCAACAAAATTGATGGTATTACAGTAATAGGAGTCTAAAGCACATTTAACTTCAACCAGATACGTTAAATCCGTTAAAATACTTTTCAATATTCAACATAAAGAGCGATTCTGCATGGCTTCATCTAATTGGTTATCTCAAGGCACTTTGGTTCTGGCGAGCAACAACAAAGGTAAAATTGCAGAATTTGAAAAAATGTTTGCCGAGCTTAATCTTCCTGTTGAAGTGATTCCTCAAGGTCAATTGAACATAGAAGATGCCATCGAAGACGGCCTAAGCTTTGTTGAAAATGCCATTATCAAAGCGCGTCACGCATCGAAAATTTCAGGCAAGCCAGCCATTGCAGATGATTCTGGCATTTGCGTACCTGTGCTTGGTGGCGCACCGGGGATTTACTCTGCGCGCTATGCAGGTGAACATGGCAATGATGCCGCTAACAATGCCAAGTTGCTTGCTGACCTCAAATCGCTCCGTAAAGAGGGTGAAGCCATCGAAGGGATGTTTGTATGTGTCTTGGCTTTGGTCCAACATGCAGAAGACCCACTCCCACAAATTTTCCAAGGGATTTGGCGCGGTGAAGTGATGGAAGCAGCACGTGGTGAAAATGGCTTTGGCTATGACCCACTGTTTTGGCTGCCAAAACTGAATGTTTCTAGTGCTGAATTATCAAAAGAAGAAAAAAATAAAATTAGCCATCGTGGTCAAGCGATGAAATTATTTAAAGCAAGTTTGAAATAATTTAAATTGGAGTTAATCTTAATGCCAAAGATTAACTCCAATCCCTGAATAAAAATAGAATAATTATGGCACTTCAACCGATACAGATTATATGCAACGCATGTCATCACACCTCAACTGAAATCCCAACACGCTCTTTTCTTGGTTTTCAAAAAATAAGCTGCCCTCATTGCCATGTGCAACTAACCTACCCGCTCACCTCAGGCTTTCGTGCCACCTACGCTATTTTTGCAGTGTTGATCGTACTGTCGATCATGCTTAATCTGTCGCAAGGTCAGGTTGGATTTCCAGGCCTGATAGGTATCGCAATGATATACGCCCTCGTGCGTGATTGGCAGATTCGAAAACAGCTCAAGTAGTCGCCCTTTGCGGGCATCTATAATTCACTTTTCATTTTAAAGCGAAAAAAGATGCAAAATTAACCCATAAAAACTGACGACGATACAGCTCATAATCGTGCCTGAAGCAATATAACGTGCCGAAGTGCCTGTTCCTTGATAATGCGTTTCTAAAGCCACAATATTCGCTGCAGGGGGTAAGCAGAACAGCATAAACATCACCCCAATATATTTCTCGATCTGGGGAATCGGAAGAAAGGCATAACTCAAACTACAGATCACCGCGCCAACGGTGAGTTTCATCGCATAAATACGACTACTGTTAATCAGATCACGCCATTGTACCTTGGTTTGACGCAGCCACATGCCTAAGACACACATCCCCGTGAAACTCATTCCAATTTTTGCAGCTTGATAGAGCCAATCTAAGATCTGATGTTCTTCTAAATGCTGCAGTCCAACTATTCGACAGACGCCTGCAATCATCAAGGCAAATACAGGCGGTGACATCGCCACTTTTTGCATCACGCTCGACCATGGGAGTTGGGCTGAACTGACGGCTGTCACGGCCCACATATTGCCAAAGATAGAGCCACCGACATACAGAGCCACCATCGCTGCACTAATTTCAGGGCCAAACAGTGCTAATGCAAAAGGAAAACCCAGCCAAGCCAAGTTCAAATAACTGACACACAAGGCACGTAAACTATCTTTTAACAGCCAGCGAAATAAATAAAACATCAGCACGGCAACACTAAAGCTAAAGAGCATGAGTGCTAAACTGCCTGCTTGATAGAACACCATGTTGTAGATGATCACGGCTGGAATAAAACAGCGTGCAAGTAAGCTAGAGAAAATCGATTTGAGCGATGATGTTCCTGATAATGATGCCAATCCGAGGCCACTTAAAAAACCCAATATCGGAAGAAGAAACGCCACTACACCACCCTCACTGCTCAATCTATGCATAGTAACACTGAACATAAGCTTCGCGGCTGTCTTTAAACTGCAACATCTTGGTCACTTCACTGTCATCTACAACTGCTGAAATGTTGTGCAGACCAACAAGAGGATAACAAGATGGCTGGACTATCGATTTGGCATGTACTGATTTTTGCAATTGTGGTGATTTTACTCTTTGGTACATCAAAACTAAAAAACTTGGGCAAAGATGTCGGCGGCGCGGTCAAAGATTTCAAAAAGTCGATGCGTGATGAAGACACAGCAAACACACAGCTTAATGAGCCTCGCACGCTAGAGCATGAAGCTCAAAATAAAACCAATTCCTCAGTTCAAAGCTAAGGAGTTGTCATAATGCTTAATATTGGTATTAGCGAATTACTGGTGTTCAGCATTATTGCGCTGATCGTACTCGGCCCGGAAAAACTGCCTGAAGGTATCCGCTTTGCAGGCAAATGGTACGGGAAAGTTAAACGACTGATCAGTAACGTGCAAACAGATATTGACCGTGAACTTCGCATGTCCGAACTTCGTGAAGAAATGCAAAAAGAAATGCAACGTATTCAACACCTCGAAGCGCGTATGCAGGCGCAGATGAATGAATTGCAACAAACGCAACATCCCATAGAACAGACTGCGCAAAAACAACAAGAAGCAGTCCTACCTGACAATAAAAATTTATCCCCACGTTATCAGTACATCGAACGTGGTCAGAGCACGATATTTGCCGTGGTTACACCCCAAATGAAAATAAAGCACGAAATTAAAACAGATCAAGCTCCTATATTAAGTTCGACCGATGTATTAGCAGAATATCAGGTGGCCGTATGACAGATCTTTCACTAAATAATTCACAGAACACTGTGCCTGATTTGGAAGAAATGCCGATCACCAAACATTTGGTGATTTTGCGTCGGCATTTGATCAAAATTACAGGACTTATTTTGATTCTGTTCTTTTGTTTACTACCCTTTGCCAATCAAAGCTATCAATTGATGTCAGAGCCACTGCGTGCGCAGTTGCCGATGACCTCATCCATGATCGCAACGGATGTGACCGCCACGTTTATGGCGCCGTTCAAGTTGAATTTCTTTGTCGCGCTTATGCTCGCGATGCCCTTCGTGATTTATCAACTTTGGGCCTTCATCAAACCTGCACTGTATGAAAAAGAGCGGCATTTGGCGATGCCCTTATTATTCGGCAGTATCGTCCTCTTCTATGCCGGTATTGCCTTTGCCTATTGGGTTGCCCTGCCATCCATCCTGCATTTTTTTATGAGTGTTTCCCCTGAAACGGTCGCCCCAATGACGGACATCAATAGTTATTTAAGTTTCTGCTTAAAGCTATTTTTGGTGTTTGGACTGACCTTTGAAATTCCTATCATCACGTTAATTTTGATTTTGATCGGGGTGGTGTCTACTCAAACCTTGGTGGAGAAGCGTCGTTTTATTATCGTCGGCTGTTTTTTTGTCGCCATGTTTGCCACGCCACCCGATGCGCTTTCGATGATCATGCTGGCCATTCCCATGTGGATGCTCTTTGAGCTGGGTTTATTCTTTGGCAAGCTGATTGAAAAACGACGTGCATCTACAACTTTAGTAGACTAATGTTTCGACAATTTTGGTGAGTTTTACACCTAAGAGGCTGAGATAGCCTCTTTTTTTATGCGCCCATTTAATGTTTTGCAATTTTCATGCAGCGAAATCTAAACGCCTATTTCATCAGTTTGCAACATTAGCTTCAAAGCATTGTCATATTTTATCGATAGTTTTATGTGATCAACTTTTACCCAGCACACCTTTGCCAGGATTTAAATTCATGACAAACATGCCATATAACGAAGATCAAGAACTTGATAACAACACTTCGGATAACCTTCATTTTCGTGACATTTTAGAACAGCGCATCAGCCGTCGTAGCTTGATTACCAAGACTGCGAGTGGTGCAGTCGCACTTGCATTGGCATCTTCATTAACGGGGTGTAATGATGACAATGACTCAGATTCAAATAGCAATACCAAACCACCTGTCACTGATCCAAATCAAAAACCGACCAAGTTCAATTTCACACCAGTGAAAAAGAATTTAGACGATATTGTGACTGTTCCTGAAGGCTATCAAGCGCATGTGCTATATGCGATGGGTGACTCGATTAACCCTGCATACCCAGCATGGGATGATAACAATGTTCCTTCTGGCCCGAGCTTCCAATTCCGCTCTGGTGACTGCCATGACGGTATGAGCTTCTTTGGTTTAAATACCACCTCTGGACGCTATGATGCCAAGCAGTCAGACCAAGGTTTGTTGGTGATGAACCATGAATACATCAATCCAACCTTCTTACACCCACAAGGCCCAACCAAAGTGGAAGGCCGTCGCCCTGAAGATGAAGTCATTCGTGAAGTCAATGCACACGGTGTTTCTGTTATTCAAATTGAAAAAGACAGCAAGACTCAAGCCGTCAAACTAGTACAAAACTCTCCATTTAACCGTCGTATTACCGCATCGACCGTAATGGACTTTAAAGGTCCTGTTGCAGGCTCAAGCTTAGTCAGCACGAAGTTTTCAGCCAATAGTCAACAAACCCGTGGTACACACAACAACTGTGGTAATGGTTATACCCCTTGGGGCACTTACCTGACGACAGAAGAAAACTTCATTGGTTACTTCGCTCGTGCGAAAGAAGATGATGCCAAACGTAGTCCTGCTGAAATTGTGGCACTCAACCGTTATGGCCTAAAAGCGGGTGCAAACTCACGCTATGGTTGGGAAACGGCGATTGGAAGTAATGAGTCACAAGATTTATATGACCGTTGGTCAGCGAATGTTACCGGTACTCAGGCAGCAGAAGATTATCGTAATGGTCCAAACACCTTTGGTTGGATTGTCGAAATCGACCCATTTGACCGTCGTGAAAACCCCGTAAAACGTACAGCACTGGGTCGCTTTGCACATGAAGACTGCCGTGCAAGTCGCTTACGTGAAGATGACAATCTTGCATTTTACATGGGTGATGACTCACGCGGTGAATACATCTATAAATTTGTATCCGACCAAAAATGGAATAAAAAAGATGTCAACGGTGGCTATGCTGCAGGTGACAAATACATGAACAACGGTAAGTTATACGTTGCCAAATTTAACAATGACGGCAAAGGTCAATGGATTGAATTGAGCTATAACGTCAATGGTTTAAACCAAAGTAACAGCGTTTATCCGTTTAGCTCACAAGCAGATGTGCTAACCTTCGCACGTCTTGCCGCAGATGCTGTCGGTGCTACCAAAATGGACCGTCCTGAATGGGTCGCTGTGCATCCAGACAATGGTGAAGTCTATGTGACCCTCACCAATAACTCGAACCGTGGTACGACGCATGCACTAGATGCTGCCAACCCACGTAACTACACCGACCCTGAAGGTGGTAAAGGCAACGTCAACGGTCATATTATCCGTTTCCGTGAAGATGGTGATACAACCACAGCACTCAGCTTTACTTGGGATATCTACCTGTTTGGTGCTGAAGCAAAAATGGCGAGCAACATTAATTTATCTGGTTTAAATGACAACAATGACTTGTCATCACCCGATGGGATGTGGTTCGACCCACGTGGTGTGTTATGGATTCAAACCGATGACGGTGCTTATACCGATACCACCAACTGTATGATGCTTGCTGCGCTTCCGGGTCAAGTCGGTGACGGTACGAAAGCCACGACCTCATCGGGTCAAGAAACCATTGTGGGGGCAAAACTGAATGACGAAAACTTACGTCGCTTCCTGACTGGACCAAAAGAGTGTGAAATCACAGGTGTGACCATGACACCTGACTACAAAGCGATTTTTATCAATGTGCAACATCCCGGTGAAGATTCAGCATCCTATGCTGAACCGACCAGCCACTGGCCTGCATCACAAACCAATGCAGCAGCCACCTCACGTCCACGTTCTGCAACCGTTGTCATCACCCGTAAAGATGGTGGTGTGATTGCTGGCGAAGCGGTAGAACAAGCTCAGCCAACACAAAAAACCGCATAAAACACCTTTAAAAAATAAGCCGACGAATCGTCGGCTTTTTTTATACCTTTAAATGCACTTGTATCTGGGTGATCTGTCCTTGTTGCTCACCCTGCTGCTGTTTTTCCTGCCAATGCCACTGTGAATCCCGCATACACAATAAATTTGAACAGCGGGTGCCATACACCGGACTTTGAATAAAGGTTGAAGACAGCAAATGTTCCATTTCCGCCTGAATCCCAGTATTGGGTAACAATGATGGAATGATTTTACGTTCATCTTCCAAAATATCCCACGCAGCAGCGTCTATATCCGCCTGTGGTTGCTGGCTTTGTAGCATCGGCAAAAATTCTTGAGTGAAACGTTTGCGTAAATGTCGGGTCTTTTCCCAATGTTCAGTCATTAAACCATTGGATGTGACATACACCCCTTTGGCTAAGACTTGTGGTGCTTCACCGCGATTACTCATATAAACGGCTTGAGTGGCATCGCCAACGAATAAATTAAAGCCAGCATAATTACATTGGATTTGTTCCAGTGCTTGCGCAAACCGAATGGGCGTTTGCTCAGATTCTAAAAATTGCTGAATCAAAGCGCCACGTGAAGTGGGATATGTGGTCTGATCACGACCATCACGAAAATTGGTCACAATCGCCCAACGCCCTTGAGCGGTTATCCCCATCCATGTTCCACCAGACTGTAAGTCCTGCCCTGCAATAATCGGACTATCTACCCATTGCTTTAGGCCTGCCGTCGGTCGATGATAAAACTCATCACGATTCGAAATCAGGCAGAGTGGCATGTCATCCAAGACCTGCCAAGCAAAAGCCACAATGCACATATTCAACTCTCAATATCTTTACACATTGAATGTACAACATTTTTCAGCGCATTCAGCTAAAATCTGTGCAAAACATAATGACAAGGAACAGCAATGCTGACATATCCAAATATCGACCCTGTGGCGATATCACTGGGGCCACTACAAGTTCACTGGTATGGTCTGATGTATTTATTGGCCTTTTTATTTGCATGGGGCTTGGCAACCTACCGTGCAAAACAACGTGACGGCTGGAACGCAGAAATGGTCTCTGACCTGATTTTCTACGGTGCATTGGGTGTCGTGATTGGTGGACGCTTTGGCTATGTCTTCTTTTATGGTTTCGATCAATTCCTTGCCAACCCACTGTGGCTGTTCCAAGTTTGGACCGGCGGCATGAGCTTCCATGGCGGTTTCCTTGGGGTCATGATTGCCATGTTAGTGTGGTGCAAGAAATATAAAATGACTTGGTTCCAGACCCTCGACTTTATCGCACCCTGCGTTCCAACAGGCTTAATGTTTGGTCGTATTGGGAACTTTATTGGTGGCGAGCTATATGGTCGTGCAGTGACTGACCCTAATTTTGCTTTCGGTATGATCTTCCCGACCGATCCACTTCAGTTGGTGCGCCATCCGTCGCAACTCTATCAAGCACTCTGTGAAGGTTTAATTCTGTTTATCGTGCTGTGGTGGTTTAGTTCAAAACCTCGTCCACGTTATGCCGTTTCAGCTTTGTTCCTCATCGGATATGGTATCGCACGCTTCACCGTTGAATTCTTCCGTGAGCCGGACAATGGTCAACTGTTCATTGGATGGATGAGTAAAGGTCAGTTCCTGACGGTTCCGATGATTCTGATTGGACTATGGATGATGTGGTATGCCTACCAGAAAAAAATCTATGACTGGGGTCCACAAAAAAATCATTAATATTTTATAATTGTCTTTAAGCAAGCGAGGTCTAAGCCTCGCTTTTTTATGCGCTGAAATTTATCCCTTCATACGCATTTACTGCACATGAAGTGACTGAATTAGACAACTGATCTGTGCTAAAGTTTATTCAGCTTATTTTTAAACTATCGATCCATGCTTGAATTTTGGTTTAACCCCAGCGTTTCTGTACTTAAAAAAATCCTGTTTTTTATTGCGATGGCCATACTGACAGGTGCTCTGTATTGGATGGAACCCTTAACACTTCAAGCCATTCTCATGTTCATGGGTACAGGTGTCATTTTCCTGATTTGTCGTTATTGCAAGATTCATTTTGCAGCAAAAAATCCAACAGGTTTGCTCTATCGTTTATTGACGTGGATTCCGATTGCACTGCTGTTGGCATTGGTTTTTATCAACATGAATAAGGGTGAAATTTTGATTCCGGGTGCTCAAGGCATTGGCTTTATGGCTTTGGCGATCTGCCTGCTCTCCCCGATTTCACTGCTGAATAAAAACGAGAAAACTTCATCCGAAGGTAAAGTTTAAATGCTGACGTTTTGGTACTCTGAGCGCTGTAACCGACAAATCAAGCTCATCATTTGTATCAGTACCTGCGTGCTAATTTTTCTATGTGCAGAACAAAAACAACTTGATCCCCGCTTTGCGGGCATAAGTTTAGCCATTGGTTTGATGATTGATCTGCTTTATAAGCTCAGACAAGACAAACTGAGAACACTGTCTCAGTCATTAAAATGCGCTTTGGCTACTTTGCCAATTTTATGTTTAGTGTGCTTAATTTATTTTCTACCCAATGAGCAACGCTGGATTTTAGCGCTGCAATGTGTGGGCTTTGCTGCAATTGGATTATTTATCGTCTCGATCTACAGTCAGCGTGCAAAAAGGTTTGAAGACTAACCTTTTTTGCAGCCATGGGCTTTAATCTGCTAAGCGGTAATAGCTGTATTTCACATTTGGAGTTCGATAGACCGCATAACCCGCTTGACGATAATCAGATACCCAGTCCTTACCTGAATATGCTGCGATATGACCATAACGGCTACTTTGATTGCGGTCGATAATATAAATATCGCCTTTCTTTGGTCGATCAAACGCTAAATTAATTTTTTGATAACCAATTTTTTGTAATGTGCTGCCCCAATCTGCTGCGGCAACGGGGTGACCGTTAAAACGTGCCCCTGCGGACTCAAGTGCTAAACGAACACTGCGGGCACATTTCTGAGTACTGCTTTGACGGGTAATGCCTTGTAAAAATCCAGTCAAACGATCGATATCAATACGCTGACCATTGCGGGATACCACATTTTTAGTCGCTGCTTTTTGAGTGGTATTGGACTTGCCCGTATTTTTACTCGCCTGAGAACGAATTATGATATTTGCCTGAACTGGAGCATGCACTTCACTCAAGTTTACATTGTGATCATAAGCCATTCTTTAACCCACACTCCCGCCTGTATTTAGGCATTCAAAAATTTTAACGAGGGTGATAGTACCGCGTAAATTATGTTTTTTCATGTAAAAAATGTAAGATTTCTTAAACAAATCTTCACATTTAAATACGATCGTCTATTTTTAATTCAATTGGATTTATTTTTGATATCAAACTCTTAATCAAAAATAGCAGCCCAAAACCACCTCTTTAAAATGAGAAAAATCACGTGTATTTTTTTAATCAAACTTATCTGTATTTTTTTCAACGCTGCGAATGTAACATCGCTCAATATATAAACAATAGAGCTTAAGTTTTCTAATTTCATTCTTGATTTAACAGACATATTGTCTCGTTAACACTTGATGTAATTGTTATAAATAGGCGTCTTCAGCCCAGACAACTCAGCGCTTGTTGCCTGCAAAATTTGGTCATCACCCAATAAACACCGTATGTTTTGGATTTTTTAAACCTGACTATATTCAAGCGCCCATCACAGTTCCTTCCACACGCAAAACAAGCTAATATGTGCCACAAGAAATTTAGCAAATTATGAGAGAGACATGCGCCAGTATTTAGACCTTTTACAACACATTCTCGACAACGGCGGTGACAAGGGCGACCGTACGGGTACGGGAACACGTTCTGTATTTGGTCATCAAATGCGCTTCGATCTTTCTCAAGGTTTCCCTTTACTCACCACCAAGAAAGTTCATTTCCGCTCTATCGTGATTGAACTGTTGTGGTTCCTTAAAGGCGATACCAATGTTCAATATTTGCAAGACAACAAAGTCTCGATTTGGGATGAATGGTCTACAGCAGAACAAACTGCGCGTTTTGGTCGTCCTGCTGGCGAATTAGGTCCTGTTTACGGTCATCAATGGCGTAATTTCGGTGCAACCAAAAAAGCCGATGGCCTATATGAACAAGATGGTTTTGACCAAATTAAATGGTTGGTCAATGAAATCAAAACCAATCCTAACTCTCGTCGTCTAATCGTGTCGGGTTGGAACCCAAATGAGGCAGGTAATGTTGCATTGCCACCATGCCATACCTTGTTCCAATTTTTTGTCCAAAACGGAAAATTATCCTGCCAATTATATCAACGCAGTGCTGACGTTTTTTTGGGTGTGCCGTTTAACATTGCCAGCTATGCCCTGTTAACACACATGATTGCGCAAGTTTGTGGTCTAGGTGTAGGCGACTTCGTTTGGACCGGTGGGGATACACATTTATATGCCAACCATTTCGAACAAGCGCAGTTGCAATTGACACGTGAACCAATGGGTCTGTGCCAATTAAAACTCAATCCTGAAATTACCGATCTTTTCGATTTTAAATTTGAAGATATTGAAATCGTAGGTTATGAATCACATCCTGCGATTAAAGCCCCTGTTGCGGTTTAATTTCAGAAATCCCAAGTGAAAAGCAAAATCCCGCTTTACCTCAAGCGGGATTTTGCATTCTAATAGACGACAAATAATTCGGCTATTTGAGTTCAAACTATGGCATTTCAAAATTTAGAAATCGTGCACGTTGTCGCTATGGATCAGCAGCGCTGCATTGGTAAAGGTAATGATTTGCCGTGGCATATTTCTGCCGATTTACAGCACTTTAAAGCCATCACCCAAGGCGGTGTGGTGGTCATGGGACGCAAAACCTTAGAGTCTATGGGACGTACCCTACCGAAGCGTGTCAATTGGGTCATTACACGAGATAACACTTGGTCATTTGAAGGTACTAAAGTCGCATATAGTATCGATGAGGCGTTAACGCAAGCAGTTGCTGATGTCGCAAGTTCCGAAAAACCAACGAGTTTGTTTATTATTGGTGGTGGTGAAATTTTTAAGCAAACCATCGGCATCGCAGACCGTTTAGAACTCACGCATGTTGAACTGGATGTTCAAGGTGATGCGCATTATCCTGAAATTCCTGCGGACTTTCAAAAAGTGGCGTCAGAACAACATATCGACGACAAAACTGGGATTGCTTTTGAGTTCGCAACTTACCGAAAATAAAGAAAAATCTTAAGCTAAAAGAAAAATATGCAACAGAGTGACCAACAAGCAATGTTCAAAAAAATAGGGCGAAGTATTCTTCATGCTCTATTTAGTGTGTTTGTCCTCTGTTCTTCGATTTGGCTCTGTGCCGCCTTGTGGATACAGCAACCGGCAGGCTGGTTAGGCAGCCGCATTATCATTGGAATCTGGATTGCTTTTGCCCTGAGCATTTTAGGCATCTATATTACCCAACACTTTTTTAGCCGTCGTAAAGATGTCTTGATTTATATTGTGGGCTTTATCTGTGGTCTATTTTGGTATTTTGGCATGGAAGCGCATCAAGATCGTGAATGGAATCCTGAAGTAGCTGAAATTCTACATTATGAAAAGCAAGGTAATCTCGTCACCTTACACAATGTGCGTAATTTCGACTGGCATACCGATGGTAGCTTTACCCCGCGTTGGGAAACTCGCCAATATGACCTGAGTCAAATCAATGGCGTCAACATCATTACCTCGTATTGGATGGGGCCGCAAATTGCCCATACACTGGTCACTTTTGATTTTGCTGACCGACCACCGCTGACGTTTTCGATTGAAATTCGCAAAGAGAAAAACGAAGAATTCTCTGCGATTGGTGGTTTTTTCCGTAAATATGAACTGAGCCTCATTGCATCAGATGAAAAAGATATTATCTATACCCGCAGCAATACACGCGGAGAACAGGTCTATTTCTTCCCCGTAAACATGCCAAAATCTGAAATGCAGGCGCTGTTTATTGAATATCTACATAAAGCCGATGAACTGCAGACTCAACCCAAATGGTACAACACACTCACTAGTAATTGTACAACACTGGTGTTTGACATGATTCAAGCGGTTTCCAAACATCAACTTCCAACCGATTACCGCTTATTTGCATCCGGTTATTTGCCGAATTATTTGCACGACCTCCATGCCATAGACCAAAATTGGGATATGAAAACATGGTATCAAAAAGCCCATGTTAACCCCCGCGTCTCTCAAATTAAGCAACTGAGCAGTGAACAATATTCGAAGTTAATCCGACAAGGTTTGCCGCATTCACAGTCTAATCCAAGCGCCAATCAATTGTAATTCTTAAATATTGATACAAATATGGCTAGCTTATCTGTGCGATATTTGCTTAGATAATTGAAATGCTTCCACGGGGAAATTCCGATGCTAAAACAAATATTTGTTGCTGCAACTTTGGTTTCAACTTTAGTGGTGACAGGCTGTGAAAGCATGCCTGCACAAGACAACACCATAACTGAAAATTTAAACCTATTACAAAATCGTACTTGGATTGCCACTCAGATTGGCAATACCCCAATTAAAACAGCACCCAATGCGCATAATATTCCAAGCATTCAATTCGATGCGGCTTCAAAACGTGTCTCAGGTGCAGACGGCTGTAATCGTATAATGGGCGGCTATAACGCCGGCAAAGACACTATAACGTTTGGCCCGATTGCAGCGACACAAATGGCTTGTCTCAATAACAATGGGCTAGACCGACAGTACCATGCAGCACTCGAAAAGGTAACGCATTATCAAGTTTTTGGAAAAACCTTGAAATTGCTAGACCGTCATGGCAATTTATTAATTCAATATGAAAGCGCCGTTCAACCGCGTTAAATCATTTTAAAAGTCTGCTTCGGCAGACTTTTTTATTCACTGTTCAGTCATGCCAGAGACATTTAATGCACATAAACTTGTGATTAGTATACAGACGTACATTGCAGTTTTTAGCTATAACCCCATATTAAACATCAGGGAACAAGATAGGATTTCACTATGCAACAAGCGGTATTTGGTGGTGGATGCTTTTGGTGTGTAGAAGCAGTTTTTCTACAACTTCAGGGCGTGCAAACAGTTGTCAGTGGTTATGCAGGGGGAATTACTCAGCATCCGAGCTATGAGCAAATTTGTGAGGGAAATACCCAACATGCAGAAGTCATTCAGATCAATTTTGATGACAGCCAAATCAGTTTTAGCCAATTGCTGGATGTATTTTTCGCAACCCACGATCCCACTACGCTGAACCGTCAAGGCAATGATGTCGGTACACAGTATCGCTCAGTGATTTTCTATCAAGACGAATCACAAAAGCAAATCGCTGAACAACGTATTGAAGAATTAAAAGCTGAAGGCATCAATATCGTGACTGAACTCAGTCCAATGCCGACCTTCTACCCTGCCGAAGAATATCATCAGAACTTCTTTGCGCGTAACCCAAACCAAGGTTATTGTAATTTTTCAATACCACCTAAACTCATGAAATTACGTAGCAAATTTCAAGACCTACTCAAATCTGAGTGATCTAATTAAACGGCATCTATTTTCAAAATAGAGACATAAAAAAAGCGACATTTCAGTCGCTTTTTTTTAGCTATCTTTGCTCAGTGCTTAGTTATCACTGGCAAAGGCGATATCGCTGAGTCCGGCTCCACTCGCACGCGACATCACTTGCGCAACTGTGTCATAACGTGATTCTTTATCGGCTTTTAAGACCAATGCAGGTTTACGCTCTTGCTGACCAGCTGTATTTAGACGACTTTCTAAATCTTCGAGCGTCACAATATCACCATTCCAAGCGATATCACCCGCTGAGTTAATACTGATGGTTACGCTTTCAGGCGGCAGATCAATCACTTCTGCAGTCGTTTGTGGCAAGGTTAATGGAATTGATGGGTTGGCAACAGTCGCAGTCACCAAGAAGATGATCATCAATACCAACATAATATCGATGAGCGGAATGAGGTTCATCTCATTCATGCCAGCATCGTTGTCTTCACCCAATTGAAAAGCCATTAAGCTTGACCTCCAGCTAAACTTTGCTGTGCAGTTTTCACGTCTTCTTTCTTCGCTGCAGATTCTTGTTGCAACATAGTATCAATCAATAAACCATGCGCTTGATCTTGCAATTCATTCGACAGTGTACGGTTAAAACGAACACAGATGTTATAAGCCAATACCGCAGGAATCGCCACAGCCAAACCAAGACCGGTCATGATCAAAGCTTCACCGACTGGAGTTGCCACTTGCGCTAAACCCGCTTGACCGCTTTTACCCACTGCTACAAGGGCATGGAAAATACCCCACACTGTACCGAACAAACCTACGAACGGTGCAATTGAAGCAATCGTACCCAATACAGATACGCCTTTTTCAGCATTAGCTTTTTCTACCGAAATTTGACGTAGTAATGCTTGTTCAGCCACAGCCTTACGTTGTTCAAAAGCCAAAGGAGCAAATTTCGCTTTCAGTTTGCTTAGTGCATCTGCAAGGTGGTTATACGCCACTTGTTTGAGCTGACGTGTGCCCATAATACGAAGAACGAAGATCGTCCAAGTCGCAATCGACATTGCAAGTAACACGAAATACAGTGTTTTGCTGACTGCATCTGCATGTTGCCAATAAACTGAAAAGTTCATATTCGAACTCCTAATGGGTTAGCCGGAATCTTAATTAAGTTTAAAGTTAAATGGTTGATCAACTCGCGTCGGAGTTGCCACACCATTATCAATATATTTGGATAAACGCGCACGCTTCACTGCTGCAGTCACTTTACGGTTCACAGCAGCGCCACAAGTCGAGTTTTTAATCGTTGCTGATTCGACTTTACCTTCAGCACTTGCTGCAATCGCAACTTCAACTGTACACGACGCTTTTAATTCACCATCTTCAAATTGAACATTAGGTTTCTTAATCCAACTGACACCATTACCGATGCTGACTATTTTAGGTGTCGGTGGCGCAGGTGGTGCTGGAGGCGCAGGTGGTGGTGCAACAGGTGCCGGAGGTGTTGGTTCAACACGAACGACTTTCGTTTCAGAAACCACAGTTGAAACAACAGGTGTTGGTGGTACGTTTTTGACCGCTTCAACAGTTGGTTTCGGCGCATCTTTCTTTTTCACCTGTTCCACTTTTTCCACTTTCTTCGGTGGAGGTGGTAACGGCTTATCTACAATTTTAACTTCTTTTGGCTTTGGTGGCTCTTTCTTCGGTTCTGGTTTTGGCTTCGGAGGTTCAGGTTTTTTCTCTTCAACAATCTTCACAAAACGAACTTTAATCGGATCTTTTTCAATCGGTTTAAGTTCTGGTGCTTTCATATTGCTGACCGCCCACAATACTCCCATATGCCCTACCACAACAGCGAGAAGCGCAGTAATGATTTTCTTTTTCATCGGGTTAGGTGATTGCATCATTGGAGCGGGAGATTGACTCATTAAACTCAGTTACCTTGAAGAAGCGATTGCATTTATTTTGTCAAAAATACAATCATGCTCATCGGTTAGCACAATTAAAGTACGGCAATAATAAATGAGAAGTGTTTTCATTTGCAACTATTAATTCGTCAGATTTAATGACTTTTTTTAATCATAATATAAAAAAGGCATACCTAAAGTATGCCCTTTTATTCAAAAATTCATCTCGTTTTATTGAAATACAACAGTTTTATTACCATCGACAATAATACGATCTTCAAGATGCCATTTGACTGCACGTGCGAGTACATTACGCTCTACGTCCTGACCTAACTCGCGCAATTGTTCAACGGTAAAGTCGTGACTTACACGCTCTACGTCTTGCTCAATAATCGGACCTTGGTCAAGATCAGCAGTCACATAGTGCGCTGTCGCACCAATCAACTTCACACCTTTTTCATGCGCTTGTTTATATGGGTTCGCACCAACAAAGGCTGGGAGGAATGAATGGTGAATGTTGATCACTTTCATTTCCCATTTTTGAACAAATTCTTCGTCTAAAATTTGCATATAACGAGCAAGAACGAGTAAATCATTGTCTTGCATCAACTGATCAATTTGCTCATAAGCTTCACGTTTGTTTTCTTTATTCACAGGAACAACTTCAAACGGAATACCGAAATTTTCTACAGATTCACGTAAAGCATCGTGGTTAGACACGACTTTGGTGATTTCACATGGCAAACCACCACGTGCATGACGCCACAACAGCTCAAGCAATGCATGGTCAACTTTAGACACCAAGATACCGACTTTCTTCACATCACTGACTAAAGCTAAACGCCAGTGCATGTTGTAACGCTCAGCAACATTGCTCGCAAATGTTTGAGTTAGACTTTCTTTACGGCTTTGTAAATTGTCCAATTCAAACTCAACACGCATGAAGTATCGCCCCCCTTGAGCTTCAGTCGCGTATTGATCAAGTGCGGTAATATTTGCTCCCTGATGATACAAAAAGCTCGATACAGCTTGCACAATCCCTGGTTTATCTTCACAGGTAATGAGTAAGCGTGCTGTGTTAGCGGTCGACATATTCATGTTGGTTTATATCACTAATCAGTTAAATTGAAAAAAGAGCCGAGTATTCTAACGCTTTTTAAAGCCAGACTAAATAGTCTTATTCAGTAACCTGATGCTTTACGTTTGAAAGACTTGCAAATAAGTCCGACGGCCCTAAAGTTTCGAGCAATCGCTCATAGGTTTCACGGCTTTCACCACGTAGATATGCACCTTCTAAGAACACCATTTGTCGTAGTGCTTGCCACACCCACTTTTCTTCCAAAGTGTTTGAGTCAGTAATATGGCCAGACATATAAAGGAAGTTGGTCCAGTTGGTCAGCACGATCCACAAGTTAATGGTTAAGGCCTCAATTTCAGAATCGGTCATCTGCATTAAGCCTGCGTCAACAAAGGCACGATAAATTTTCTGCCCTTGTTGCATGACTTGACCGGCAAAACGTGGATACATTTTGCGGAAATCTTCATTATTTTCGACCAAGTGATAAACATCACGATGTAAAAAGCGATAAGCCCATAATTGGCTACTTAACACTTGGAAATAGCGAATTTTATCATTGGCATCAAGCTGACGATCATCAGGAAGCGCTAACATTTCTAGCGTTTCATGCTGATATTGCTCCATTAATTCCTTAATAATTTCACTTTTATTTCGGAAATGGTAATACAAGTTACCTGGGCTCATTCCCAGTTCAGCAGCAATATGATTGGTTGTCACTGAACGCTCGCTACGCTCATTAAACAACTGCAAACTCAGCTGCAAAATACGTTCTTTCGTTTTTAAGGTTTTGGTGTGAGACATCCTAAAACAACCATTTATTTCAAAGCATTAGAACACTAACACATAAAGTAACTTGACTATTTAGAGTATTTACTCTAAAAATTAATTAATCGCTAATTTGGATATGGTCGTGCGACATGAATAGTCAGACAAAAACAACTTCAATGACACCACATTCTTTTGATCACCAGCATCTCAACAATATGTTGGAACAGCAGAAACAAGCGTATTTACGTTACCCATTGCCTACAGCGAAGGAACGTATTGATCGTTTGGCTCGGCTTAAGCGTATCTTAGTTAAGTATCAAGATCAATTTGCTGATGCAATTAATCAAGACTATGGTAACCGTTCTATTGGTGAAACCAAGATTGGTGAGTTACTTACATGTCTTGAACACATTAAATATTATAGCAAGCATTTGACAGACTGGATGAAACCATCCAAACGCCATGTCGGAATTATTCACCAACCTGCAAAAGCATGGGTGCAATATCAACCACTTGGTGTCGTCGGCATTATTACGCCATGGAACTACCCACTGCTTCTTTCTATAGGCCCACTGATTTGTGCTTTGGCTGCGGGCAACCATGCCATGATCAAAATTTCGAGTGCCTCTGCGGCATTCGGTGATGTGCTAGAAAAAGCTCTCGCAGAAGCATTTCCTCAAGAATTGGTCGCAGTCGTCAACGGTGGTGGCCCAATTTCAGATGCGTTTAGTCACCTTGCCTTCGACAAAATGATTTTTACTGGCTCGACCAATGTCGGTAAAACCGTCATGGCGGCAGCGTCTGAAAACTTAGTTCCGGTGATTTTAGAATTAGGCGGAAAGTCACCTGTATTGGTTCATCCGTCTATTGACCTTGCAGATGTCGCACAGCGTCTTGCTGTTGGTAAACTTTGGAATGCAGGTCAAACTTGTGTTGCACCTGACTATGTGTTCTTACCTCGTGGTAAAACAGCTGAATTTTTAGATCACTATAAAGTGTGCGTTGAAGCCATGTACCCAAGTATTGCCCAAAATCAGGACTACACCTCGATTATTAATGACAAGCAGTACAACCGCCTACAAGGTTATTTAGAAGATGCGCGTGATCAAGGCGCACAAATCATCAGTTTTAACCCACAAAATGAAGATGTGGACGCTGTACGTAAAATTGCACCGACTGTTTTAACGGGTGTCACTCCAGACATGCAAATTATGCAGCATGAAATCTTCGGTCCGATCCTTCCGATCATGGAATATGATCAAATTGACGAGGTTATTGCTTTTATTAATAGCCGTCCTCGTCCACTTGCTTTATACTATTTCGACTTTGATCAGGCACGTGCCGACTATGTCGCAACACGTACCCATTCAGGACATTTCGGACAAAACACGGTATTAACCCATGTTGCTCAAGATGACCTGCCGTTTGGCGGTGTGGGGGCTTCGGGTATGGGGAAATATCATGGTCCAGAAGGTTTCTTCAGTTTGTCGCATGAACGCTCGGTGATGTCGAATCCAAAACTCTATAGTTTGAAATTCATTCTTCCACCGTTCAATAAGCCGATCCACAAACTGATTTCGAAGACACTTCTTCGATAAACGATCAAGGCATGAACGATCACACTAGGTGATCGTTCGTTTTATGCAAAATCGCTTGTCTTTTAAGCGCATTTTTGATATAAAACGCCCCTTGAATGAATTCAATGTTTTTTTTGACTGGCCATACAGATTTGCTGTTGGCTAAATCAATGGAGTTACACCATGTCTAAGGTTTGCCAAGTTACCGGCAAGCGTCCAGTCGTTGGTAACAACGTCTCACACGCCAACAACAAAACTAAACGCCGGTTCGAGCCGAACCTGCATCACCACCGTTTTTGGTTAGAAAGCGAAAAACGTTTCGTACGTCTTCGTCTAACTACTAAAGGTATGCGTATTATCGACAAATTGGGCATCGAAAAGGTTGTTGCTGACCTACGTGCTCAAGGTCAAAAGATCTAAGGAGCTACGAACATGCGTGATAAAATTCGCCTAGTTTCTTCTGCTGGTACAGGTTATTTCTACACTACCACTAAGAACAAACGTACTATGCCGGAAAAAATGGAAATCAAAAAATTTGATCCAAAAATCCGTCAACACGTAATCTTCAAAGAAGCTAAAATCAAATAATTTTAGTTTTTTGAAAAAAACGACCTACTTAGGTCGTTTTTTTTTGCATTTTTTTTATTCGAATTGCTAAACTTTCAAAATGCTTTTGGCACTTTTTGTGCTTGTCTTTTTTACCCTTAACTTAGGCTTAAGGAGTTTTTAGTGCCTCATGATGTAGAACTCATAATATTACTTGCTGTTGGCTTTGGTTTTGCCTTAATTTTTGGCTATATTGCTGCACGCCTGCGACTTCCTCCCCTTATCGGCTATCTGATTGCCGGTATTATTATTAGCCCAAACACACCTGGGGTAGTTGGCGATATCCATCTCGCTAACCAATTGGCCGAACTCGGTGTGATGTTTCTGATGTTTGGCGTGGGTATGCACTTTTCACTCAATGATTTGATGCAAGTCCGTCGTATTGCCCTCCCCGGTGCCATTTTACAAATTGCAGTGGCGACCTTACTCGGTATGGGAATTTCCATGCTTTGGGGCTGGAGCATGGGTTCAGCTTTAGTGTTTGGCTTAAGTTTGTCGTGTGCAAGTACTGTCGTTCTACTCAAAGCCTTAGGTGATCGAGGCTTGCTCAACTCCGTCAATGGTAAAATTGCTGTGGGTTGGCTCTTGGTTGAAGACTTGGTGATGGTTCTGGTCCTGGTCCTTCTGCCTGCGACTGCCGTACTGCTTGGCGGTCAACCGCTCACATCAGGCAGTGCCGATGAAAATATTTGGCTGACCTTAGGTCTAACTTTACTCAAAGTTGCTGGCTTTATTGCCTTCATGCTGATCATTGGTAAACGCTTAGTGCCAATGATTATGCAAGTGGTTGCACGCTTAGGCTCACGTGAATTATTCACGCTCACCGTGGTTGCAGCAGCCGTATCTATTGCCTTTGGTGCCTACAAGGTATTTGGTGTATCCATGGCACTGGGCGCATTTTTTGCCGGTATGGTGGTCAAAGAGTCTGACTTTAGTCACCGTGCAGAAGAAGAAACTCTTCCGCTTCGTGAAATTTTTTCGATTCTGTTTTTCGTCTCCGTCGGCATGCTGTTTGATCCACGGATCTTGATTGAACAACCACTTCATGTCTTAGCAGTAGTCGGCATTATCATGATTGGTAAGACCATCGCTGCAATGGCGTTGGTGTTGTTCTTCCGCTACCCCATCAATACCGCATTAACCGTTGGGGCAAGCTTGGCGCAAATTGGTGAGTTCTCATTTATTTTGGCGACCTTGGGTGTATCTCTAAACCTCCTTTCTATGGAAGGACAAAATCTGATACTGGCAGGTGCTTTAATCTCGATTACGCTGAATTCATTTGTATTTTCTGCCATCGAGCCTATGCAGCGACTCATCCGTGAGCGCTCGAATTTGGCTCGTTTACTGGAACGTAGTAGTGACCCATTGGCCATGTTGCCGGATGAGGTCTCACAGGATTATCTACGTGATCAGGTGGTGCTGATTGGTCATGGTGAAGTCGGTCGTCGTATTACCCGCGAATTAATGAATGAAAACATTAAAGTGGTTATTGCTGAAGAAAACCGTGAAATCGTGGAAAACTTACGGGAAAAAGGCATCGCTGCGGTATCTGGTGTGGCAACAGAACCCGGCGTTTTAATTCAAGCCCATATTCAACACGCACGCCTTTTGGTCATTTCACCTATGGATATTTTAGATATTCATAAAATTGTCGACATTGCAAAAATGCTGAATCCATCCATCCAAGTATTGGTGTGTGCGGAAAGCAAAGAAGAAGCTGAAGTCATTCGTCGCGACAATGTCGGTGAGGTTTATTATGCCAAAGAGGAAATGGCGAAAAATATGAGCAATCATATTTTAAATCAAATCCAAATTGCCCATCACCAAACACCGACACACTAAGATGTCAAATTAAGTGCTTAAAGGTGATACCAAAAAGGCGATGCATTTAAGCATCGCCTTTTTTTAATGGATATAATTCATTAATTTTAAAATTACAAATAATTGAATTTAAAAAACATATTGATAAAATAAGCATCAAACGAAGCATCATTTTTAAAAACTTCAAACAAGAAACGAGAAAAACATGTACATCCTCTATTTAGGCCTTGCCATTATTTTGATTGGCGGTCTGGGCTTTCTCATCGCTGCATTTAAAACCAGTATTTTATGGGGACTGGGCTGTCTATTGTTTTATCCCATTTCCATCGTCTTTCTGATTCTGTATTGGCAAGATGCCAAAAATCCTTTTTTTTTACAGCTCATCGGGGTCTTTATTGTATTTTTAGGTTCGATACTGATCTCACCTGCTGAACTGAGCAAAGTCTAAGTGCCATTTTGAGTATAAAAAAACGCACCAAAAGGTGCGTTTTCATCAACATGATCCACAAAATCAGCAGCTATATGATTAGCTCATATATTTTGGCTTTTCATCGACCACTTCGGCATGCCATTCATCCACTTGTTTTTCTAACAAACCAAACAATGCAGCCTGAATCATTTGCTGAGCGATCACACTCATTTGATCGCCCAAAATATTGCGTAATTCTTCATTGAATTGGATAGTCACCAAAGGCTCTTTTTCTGAGCCTGCATTACGCAATGCCAACTCACCACCTTCCAATTGAACCAGCTCTAAAATTGCTTCCTGGTTCCCAAAGAGTTCTTTCAACTGTTCTATAGACATATATCCCTCCATGCGCAACATGGTGATAAAGGCATCTGCACTTTGTATTACTTAGATAATCTTATATCGGGTTAAATAAATTTATTTCAAGTAGCAATAGTCCGATTAGAATTCCACCATCTCGTTACGAAATCCATCAATCAATTGGGTTAGATCACGATGCCATTCACGCAAAATAGCGGTATCTGGCAACCATGCTTGCGGTGTTTGAGTGACTTTAATAATTAAATTTGAAGACGTTTCATCTTCTGGCTCTGGTGCAGACGGTTCAGGTGCATACTGACACATACGATGTGCGCGTTTCAGCTCTGCAATAAAACCCTGCTTTGCCAATTGCTGCATAACAGTCACTTCAGGTGATACCTGACCTTTTTCAGCCATCAGCGTTTCAATCGACTTTAACGTGGGCGCAGGATCATTTAAACGATAGTAACGCACCAACTCTTGTAAAAACGCAAGTACTGCACCATGCAAATGAAAAACTGCTGCTTCGCGATAAGCCTGAGCTTGTTGAACATGATCAGTCTGCTCGGCTTGCTGACATGCAAGACGGCTAAAATATAACTTTTGATTGGTACGATCAGCATGAAAGCGAGCAACACGAGACATGAACAATTCCCTAAATTTTGGCATTTTTCTACATGAATAAGCTTAAACGGATTTTTAGGAAATTCACAATAAATATTATGGATGATCGATTTCAATTAAATAAATGTCACGCTTGGCAGGAACAGGCATATCCCAATGGATCATCCTGATATTTTCTAGACGCCAAGCCCAATATCCTGCTGCCCAATATGTCGCCTGCGCTTGCTCTATCTCATTTTCAGTCCATGCATGAACGTCATACACATCGACCATCGCCACCGCACGTCCAAAATCTTCTTCTCCGCTTTCATGTAAGTAGCGTTGATTTTCCACGATCACTAAATCTTTTAAAGGCAAATGTTCGGGCTGCCATGAGCGGACTTCAAGCGTTTTAAGCCCACACGCAATGTTCGAACCAGATGGCGCAACAATAGACAAAGCCGAGTAGCGTTTTTTCATAGATCACCGATAAAAAAAGGAGCGTTACGCTCCTTTTTAAATTTATGCTTTAGGCTTATCTTCAGCCGCTTTTACGCGAATACCCGCACCTTTGACTTTCAAAGTATTCAGGCCTTTAATCGCTTTTACAGCTTCACGACCATTTGGCATTTCGACAAAACCAAACCCTTTCGATTTACCTGTGCTTGCATCCATAACAACAACAGCAGACTCTACTGCGCCAAATGGTTTAAACAGCTCAACCAATTCAGCTTCAGTAACTGAACGCTCTAAGTTACGTACTAAAATTTTCATTCAATCTTCCAAATAGACAGCATCATCAAAAAGCATTTGTCTATTTTGCTTTTTAACTTGCGTGTAAATCACGTCAAAAATCTATTTTAATCGAGATCGATACCAAAATCTAAATTAATCGATTTTCTTTCGATTAAGGCACTTTTTACAGTCTGTTGACGGGTTTTATAGTGTGTTTCCAAACTACATAAATTGCGAGTTAAATCATTCATAAAGTAACTTTCTACTTTACGCCCTTGCTCATCCACAGTTTCACGTGCCCAGTGGTTCAAGTTTTGCTTAGTCAAAATCAGTTCATTTTGCGCACGTGTCAGCGCCACATATAACACACGACGCTCTTCTTCCACTTCATCGAAATTACCTTGAGCACGTGCATGTGGATATTGCCCTGGCGTGACATTCGCCACATAACAGACTTTTTGCTCCGTTCCTTTTGCCGAATGAATGGTAATTAGCGTCACGACATCACTGTCAGATTGGCGTTCAATTTCAGAAATGGAAACTGGGTCAAGCACGTATTCTTCTAAGAATTCACTCAACTGGGTATGTTTTGATGCCAGTTGTTTCACCAGATCAAAATCACCGATACGGCGGTTCCAATCTTTTTTATAGTTTTCTTCCAGCTGCTCAGAAATCGCTTGAACAGCCAAGCTTACGCATTCTTTGACCTGATCTTTCAACACCGACATTTGCTTCATCATCAGAATCGCTTGGTCAGGCACTTTGCCAAATTTTTCCAACTTGGTTGCAATGGCTTGCATTTCTGGCTCAAGTAAAATCTGCTGCGATAACTTACTCGCACCGACATCACCCACACCATTCCACAAGGTTAAAAAGCGCATCCACGCGATATCATCTAAAGGATTGGCCACTACACGCAGTACACTGAGCAAATCTTTGACATGGGCTGTTTCAAGTAATTTCATGCCGCCGATAAAGCGATATGGCACGTTTGCGGCAATACAGGCTGCTTCAATATGACGAGCAGCAAAGCTTGAACGCACAAGCACCATATGATCCGACCATTTGCTGCCTTCGAGGTAATGACGCTCTTTGATGTCGATGGCAATCCATTTGGCTTCATCAAACTCATTCGGGAAAATATGCATTTTTGGCTTAATCCCTTCACCACGATAGGCATCTAAGCGTTTGTCATATTTAATTTCACTTTCATCCAACAACCAATTTGACAAGTCTAAAATTTCTTGGGTTGAACGATAATTTTGTTCGAGTTTGAAAATCTGTGCGTCGGGTACACGCTCTTTAAAATGGTGAATATTTTCAAAATCTGCACCTCGGAAGCCGTAAATGGACTGCGCATCATCGCCGACACAGAACAAACTGACACGTTCTTTTAGTGGCTCAAGTAACGCCCATTGCAGCGGATTGGTATCCTGCATTTCATCAACCAACATGTGGCGACAAATCGAAGCGACATAATCGACCAATCCATCTGATTCCGCCAAGGCTTTCGCCACAATCGCCAAGATATCGTCATAATCTAAAAAACTACGCGCACGTTTACGGGCTTCGTATTCTTTCATGATATCCGCGATTTGATCTTTCAACGCAAAGTACTCAGGCATTTGCTTTTCCATAGCAATGCTGAGTTTTTGGCGCGTATTCCGCGCAAAGGAATACAGATCACAGAGTTCTTTCGGCTTGGGCAAGTGATTGGGGTTTTTCTTATCATCACGACCACGAATCAGGCGGAACATCATGAGTTGATCATCACGATCAATAATCGAAAACTGTTCTAGGCCAAAGGCATTTGGAATACGGCGCAATAGGTACATACAAAAAGTATGAAAGGTTGATGCACGTAACCCTTTGGCTTGCTCACCTAGAGCCAACTCCACACGAGCGACAATTTCACTGGCCGCACGGCGAGTAAAAGTCAAAATTTGAATTTGATTGGCAGGCACGCCTTGATCAATTAAATAAGCTGCACGCGCTACGATGGTTTTGGTTTTACCACAACCTGCTCCTGCCAAAACCAAGCTATGCTGTGCTTCTGTTGTTGCGGCTTGTTTTTGTTGAGGATTTAATTCATCAATCAGGTTGGCTAAACTCATATGTACTCATCATTTCATGGATAGGTATAGTTTAGCAGATTGAAAAAAAATACATGCTAATGTAGGATCAAAATTAAAACTAGAAAACGATAAGTTTATGAAAAATTTTAAGCTAATTAACCATTTCCTTCAGCCAGTTTTATTACTCATAATATTTACAAATCATCCAACTTATGCAAAAAAATTGACTCAAACTGAATTTGATCAGTTGATAAATAAAAATAATCAGAAAGGAATTCAACTCCATGATGAGTTAGCTGTAGCTCTAATTTCTGGCAATCATAAACTTATATCCGATAATTTATGTGCAACTTATAAAATGAGTAAAGCACAATATGAAATTGCTTCAGAGAATTCTGAATTATTAAAAGCAAAGCCAGCAAAAGAAAATGCGATAGAAAATATAAAAAACATTGAAAATATAATTCCAAAAAATCAAAAACCAATGGAAAAATATTGCAAAAATTTTCAACAAAATTAATCTTATTTTCCAACTATGATTATCTTAAAACTCGCTAGATGCATTCATAAGTTTTACCTTGATTTTTATTTCAAACATCTCATCACATTTCGACAGCAATGTTCCAAATTTAGTTCCGCATTTTTTAATGCATCTTTCAACTTATAATCTGGTGGATTAATCCCAACAATCTGTGTGAAACCTAAATCATAGAGTTCTGCTATCCCCTCACCCACTAGACCAGTAAAGGCGATCACAGGTTTATTATACTTTTTTGCAACTTGCGCCACACCAAATGGTGTTTTACCTAACTTGGTTTGATGATCAATTTTCCCCTCACCAGTGAGCACATAGTCTGCCTGTGCTATTTTTTCATTCAACTGACTTTGTTCAATGACCAATTCCACACCTGATTGCATCGATGCACCTGCAAAAGCCATCAACCCAAAACCTAATCCACCTGCAGCACCTGCACCTGCGACATCACGTAAAGTACAAACCAGTGTCGCTTCAACCACATCGGCATAATGACTGAGGTTCTGATCTAACTGACGCACCATCTCCTGCGTTGCGCCTTTTTGCGGGCCAAAGATATGGGTTGCACCATTTTCACCACATAGTGGATTAATGACGTCGCTGGCAATGATAATTTCTGTATGCGCTAAACGTGAGTCGAGCTGCGTCAAATCAAGACTGTTAATTTGATCGAGACAACTACCACAAACTGCTATTTCCAAGCCATTTTCATCTAAAAATTGTGCCCCCAAGGCCTGCGCCATACCTGCACCGCCATCATTGGTCACACTCCCGCCCAAGCCAATGATAATTTTACTTACTCCAAAGTCTAGAGCAGCCTGGATCATTTCGCCCGTACCATAAGTTGACGTCAGTAATGGATTTCGCTGAGCCATATCGACAAGATGAATTCCATTGGCTTTTGCCATTTCAATCACTGCGGTTTTTCCACCGTCGATCAAACCGAAATATGTCGTCACAGCTTGATTGGGCAAAGGACCTGTAAGCGCTATCGTCACTTTTTGACCGTCGCAAGCACTGAGCAACGCATCTACAGTTCCCTCACCGCCATCTGCCATTGGCACAGCGATGACATTTGCATCTGGTATGAGCTTTAAAATTGCACGCTGCATCGCGTCACAGGCTTGTTGAGCACTCATACTTTCTTTAAATGAATCGGGCGCAAGAACAAAAGTGGTCATCTAAATGCTCAAAATAAAACTTGTCCTCAACCATAACGGTTTTAAAATAGCAGGTATATCTAAAAACATCAGAAAGGTTCGAAATGTCACGAATCAACCTAGGTCAGTCTGCACCTGAACTGTATAAAAAAGTTGCAGAACTTGATGCACTGGCTATGCAAAAAATAAATGAGTCTGGCCTAAGTGAAGGTTTAGCCCATTTACTGAAATTACGTGCATCCCAAATCAACGAATGTGCATTCTGTATTCGCATGCATGCGCAAGATGCACTTAAAACAGGTGAAAGTATTGAACGCATTAGCCTACTCAATGCATGGCGTGAAACTGCGTACTACGATGAAAAAGAACGTGCGGCTTTAAGCTTGATCGAAGCAATTACATTGATTGCCGAAGGCCAAGTTCCCGATGCAGTTTATGAAGATGCTCTACCCTTTTTAACGGATGATCAAATCAGTGCAATTGAATGGCTCGCAATTGTCATTAACACATGGAATCGTATCGCCATTAGTAGCCGCTATAGCGTGAAACCTTAACGGGTTGTACACATTAAAAGTGAATAAAAAAAAGAGTGCCTCAGCACTCTTTTTTTATTTATCAGATCCGCAAGCAGTTTACTGCTCTGCCGAGCTTTTCGGTACTTCACGTCGAATATAAGAAGCCAAAGTAAGGTAGTTGACCCCTTGGAATAAAATATCAACCGCCAAGAATAATCCTAATACCCAAAATGGTGCATCAGGTGACATCAAAATGATCACACCCGTAATCAAGGTCAATAGACCTGAAAATAGTGTCCATCCCCAACCTTGAAATGCTCGAAATAACACAGCATTAAAGATACGAATGACCCCTGCAATGATCAAAATAATCGCCAATAAATTGGTTAGGACAATGGCCGTTTTGACAGGCGTTGAAAATGCATAATAGCCTGCGACCAAATACAGCACACCAAATAGTGCCCAGAACCAGCGGTAACCGCCTTCAAAAATTTTAAATGCTGCAATGAAATGGATTACGCCACCTAACATCATCAGCACACCAAAAATATAAATCACCGTAAGTGTCGCAAATGGCAAAGCTGCCAAAAGGACCAATCCGAAGACCACCAATAAAGCACCTAAACCGAGATACCACTTACGGTTTTCATGGAGCTGACTGCGAATTAAATCGTTGCCTACTGTTCTCATGTTTTTTCTCAAGTTATTCGTTATTCAATGGATTATGCAACTTCATGATGAAGAAAAATGAAAGAAAAGTCCAAATCTTATCCACACTGCCAATTGAAACTGTGGATAAAATACGCTTTATCCACATTATTTGTTCCATCCCACTTCAATCGCTGTGACGTCATTCACCACAGTATCAGCTAAATCTTCAGGCATTTTACTTTGCGTCTGTGAGGTAGGAATATGCCCTGCCATTAATTCAGCTTTGCTTTGTGGAAACAAAGGCTGCCGCTGGGGCTCTGCATAACCGACAGGGAAGATTGGCTGACCTGTGGCCAAATCATACTTATCCGTTGCACCAAAAGCGTGTAATAACTCATGGGCTAAAACGATTTTATTCTGCGCAGTCTGTTTATTCGATGCAAATAAATTCACCGATCCAATTCGACCATTTTCCAAAGCTGTGGAATGTTTAAGTTCTTTGGTTTGAGTCGGATCGTAATAATTTAAAAATAGCGTCACACTCGAAACACCATCTACATTTTCATGCTGCTGCCAAGCATAGTAGCGGAATTTCAAACTCCATAAGATAACGTCCAACATGCCAGCATCATTGGGTACTTTGGGAGGTAAAACTTTCAGCTCACGACCTAACTTAAAATACACATAAGTCGGTTGTCCTCGGTATTTCTGTGCCGTCGTTTGTAAATATTGTTGAACATCGTTTAAATCATTGACAGAAAGCTGCTGTATATAAGCTTGTGTGCTCTCTCGACCATCTGCATTAATTGGATGTAACAATACAAAGATCGGTTTACTCCAGTCTTGATTTTTGTCTTTATAGGCATTGACTGCGACAACCAATAAAATCAACAATAAGCACAGTACCCGAATTTTTTTCCACATTTTAAATCATACTCTGCTTTTTTATCTTTCTTAAATACATTTGACTCATTTCTATTTTTGTTTCAAACAAATTTAGCGTTTTAATCAGTCCAGATAATTTTGCTCGACCGTAGTTTCTAGAATCAAAGTCAGGTTTGACTGCGCTGATATATTGCCCAACCATACTTAAATTGGCCCATCCATTTTCATCCGCATTATCTTTCACAGCTTTATAAATCAAATTTAATGTGGGTTTATCAATGATTTCAGTGATTGTATTCTCTTTAATCTGCACAGATGGCTTTGGTTCACTTACTTTTGTATTTTCAATGACTTCTTTAATTGGTGAAACAATAAGATCTTCTTCAGTATTTTTTAGCTCATTATCTTGCAGTAAGTTTTCAACATAAATAAATTTATCACATGCTTTTTTAAATGCCTCTGGCGTCGACTTTTTTCCAAAACCGTAAACACTTAGCCCATTTTCACGAATTCTAGATGCTAAAGGGGTAAAATCACTGTCGCTTGAAACAATACAAAAGCCATCCAATGCACCTGCATACAGCAAATCCATCGCATCAATGATCAAAATCATATCCGTTGCATCTTTGCCCTTTGTGTAAGCAAACTGCTGAACAGGTGTGATGGCATGTGGAAGTAAGACTTCACGCCAATTTTTTAAGGTTTCGCTGCTCCAATCTCCATAAACTCGTTTAACACTTGCGATTCCATATTTTGCAACTTCTTCCAACACAGATGGAATAGCATTGATCGATGAGTTATCCGCATCTATGAGTACAGCAAACTTTTTCGTTTGAATTTCCACTATTCCCCCCAATCATTTTTATCATTTAAATTTTGATTAATTCTGACATAAAAAATGCCGACCGAAGTCAGCACTTTATTGGTTTTAAAGCTTAAGCCTCAACCCACTTACCGTCTTGGTACACCAAAGACCATTTGGTTTGTTTGCCTTCAGCATTTTCAGAACCAATATATTGCGCTTGGTTTTTACGGCTGAATTTTACTAATGTTGGGTTTCCTTCAGGATCGACATCTGGTGCTTGTAAGATGAACTGATATTTCGCATCCAACTGATCTGCGACAGAACGTAGTTCCGCGACTTTAGGCGCACGAGTTTCACGTACTTTCGGGAACTTACTTGCAGCTAAGAATAAACCTGCTGCGCCATCACGAAGGACAAAGAAGTCATCATGTTTGGTTGAGCGTAAGTGTTCCATTTTAATTGGATCTACACGTGGAGGTGCAGGCTGACCGCTCTTCAACACTTTACGTGTATTGTCACAGCTATTACATGCAAAGTAAGGACCGAAACGGCCTGTCTTCAATTGCATTTCGCCATCACATTTGTCGCACGGAATGGTTGGGCCATCATAACCTTTGATTTTGAACTCACCTTCTTCAAGCTCAAAACCAGCGCAGTCTGGGTTATTACCACAGATATGCAACTTACGCCCACCATCAATCACATAGCTATCCATGGCTGTTTCACAGATTGGACAACGTTTTTTCGACATCAAATCTGCTGTTTCTGCCGAGTCATCGTCAGACAGTGCAGCCAATGATTCTACAGGTGTCAGGTTTAAAGTTCCCTTACAACGCTCTTTTGGCGGTAAGTTATAACCTGAACAACCCAAGAACACGCCTGTAGTCCCTGTACGAATCTGCATCGGACGATCACATTCTTTACAGTGCACCGCATCCACTTCTACAGGTAAATTACGGCGCATGCCATTTTCACCCTGAGCTGTGGTTAAACGTGTTTTAAAATCACCGTAGAAGCTATTGAGTAACTCTTTCCAGTTACGATCACCATCAGCGACTTTATCCAGCTGACCTTCAAGATCTGCCGTGAATGCATAGTTCATCAAGTTATTAAAGTTTTCATCGAGACGGTCTGTCACGATTTCACCCATTTTCTCGGCGAACAAACGACGGTTATCAAGCTTCACATAACCACGGTCTTGAATGGTTGAGATAATCGCAGCATACGTCGATGGACGACCAATCCCTTTTTTCTCAAGCTCTTTGACCAATGATGCTTCAGTGAAGCGCGCAGGTGGTTTAGTAAAGTGCTGCGATGGATCTAATTTTTCAAGTTTCAGTACTTCACCGACTTTTACAGCAGGTAACAGTACATCATCATCCGATTTGTTTTGGCCACGCACTTTAGTGAAACCATCAAAGACCAATGTACGGCCTTTGGCTTTGAGTTCGACGCCATTGGCATTAACTAAAATCGTTGATGATAAATATTCTGCAGGGGTCATTTGACATGCAACGAACTGACGCCAGATCAGGTCATAAAGACGCTGTGCATCACGCTCTACACCCACCAAACTATCGCCTTTTAGCGCGACATTTGATGGACGAATCGCTTCATGGGCTTCTTGCGCACCAGCTTTATTGCCGTAGCGATTTGGTTTAGCCGGTAAATATTTTTGACCAAACTCAGTTTCAATATGACCACGAACCATATTTACAGCGTCATCACTCAAGAATGTTGAGTCTGTACGCATGTAGGTAATAAAGCCGGCTTCATATAACCGCTGTGCCAACATCATGGTTTTCTTCACAGAAAAACCTAAACGTGTACTTGCTGCTTGTTGCAATGTAGACGTGATGTAAGGCGCGCTTGGATTAACCTTGGTTGGTTTGTCTTCACGTGCTGAAACTGTGTAGTCGGCATCTTTAATCAGGTTCAGTAAAGCATCCGTTTCAGCTTTATTGTGCAGTTTTAAAGTCTTGCCATTTTGCTTCACCGCTTCTAAGCGGATATCGTCTTTCTTCGACTTGGTATCTGCAAAAACTTGCCAAAATTCTTCTGGAACGAAGGCACGAATTTCACGTTCACGCTCAACCACAAGTTTAACAGCCACAGATTGCACACGACCTGCCGATAAACCACGGGCGATTTTTTCCCATAAGAGTGGCGAGATCATAAAGCCCACAATACGGTCGAGGAAACGACGGGCTTGCTGAGCATTGACTTTATCTGTATCCAGGCGAGAAGGATGTTTAAACGCTTCTTGGATGGCATTTTTGGTAATTTCGTTGAACACCACACGTTGATAACGTGAGTCGTCACCGCCAATCACTTCTTTTAAATGCCAAGCAATTGCTTCTCCTTCCCTATCCATATCCGTTGCGAGATAGACCTCGTCAACTTGCGATGCAAGCTTTTTCAGTTCCGCAACAACATGTTCTTTACCCGGTAGGACTTCGTACTGTGCCTTCCAGTCATTTTCAGGGTCTACACCCATACGATTAACCAAAGCTTTTTGTGCTTTTTTGGCTTTTTCAGCTTCAGTTAATTTTGCACGAGTTACTGGCTTTTTCTCTGCTGTTTTACTCGAGCCGCCTGTAGGTAAATCACGGACATGACCCACCGATGATTTCACGATGTAATCAGAGCCCAAATATTTATTGATTGTTTTCGCTTTTGCAGGCGATTCCACAATCACTAACGCACGCTTTTTCCCAGCATCGGCAGATTTTGCTGTGGTACTTTTAGATGTGGACCGAGGAGCGTTCGCCATAGTTAACCATCATTCCTGTTTAATAGGTTTTTTAAAATTTAAAGTTCAGCCAATGAATGTAAAAATGCTTTCATATCATCAAGCTGTGTGGCTCTTAAGTCAGATTCTTCGTTCCAATAGAGTCCTACACAGTTTGCCTGCATATCAATAGCATAAATGCCCTTTAATGTAATGGCTAAATCCTTGAACTTGTCATCACCATGCACCAGTTCAAGTTTGTCATCGACCACTAAAGCACGCATTAAAGGCAAACGCGCATCTGGAATCAGCACACTGTAATACGCCACCATACTGGCACGCTTTTCAGATGCCATTGGAATCTTGGTCCAAGCAGGTGCAGCCACTAAACGTGGGTGCAGCCCCATCTTACGCGCCTTCTCGCGCATAATGCCCAAGGCTTTTTCTCTAGGATTTACTCGAAGTCCAAAAATCGACCCAAGTACAAAGACCACAATAAAAACGGTAACCCAGATTCCAGTATTTTCCATAGCACAACCTTTATATTCCTTTATTAGAGTTGCATAAGCGCAATATAAAACGCAAGCATGCTTAATGAATAATATTAGTTAGCAATATCGGGTTATAACTAACTTGCCGTTTACTATTAACCTCTATCAATCTATATTTCCTCAATAATTCTAATGAGTTAATAACATCATCTTCAGGCAAACATCTCTTTAAAATACTAGTAAAACCACTTAAAGATTTAGGAGGAGTATGGTTATTTACATCCATATGAGCGAGTAATTTATTTCTTATCTCAATCAATTTTTGCTCAATAGTTTCAGCAGTTTCAGCAGTTTCAGCAGTTTCAGCAGTTTCAGCAGTTTCAGCAGTTTCAGCAGTTTCAGCAGTTTCAGCAGTTTCAGCAGTTTCAGCAGTTTCAGCAGTTTCAGCAGTTTGTTTATTTGATTTCAAAAACTTCTGCAAACTTGGATCTTGATAATATATTTTACTATTATCCAAGCGGATAATTTTGTGTTTTTTTAATAACTCAACTAAAACCTTGGCAACATCATCACTCACTTTAAGTATAGCTTTAAGTGAGTTTAATAAACTTTCTAACTTTGCAGGTCTAGCTGCATTTTTTGTTAAATATTCACAATATTGAAAAATTAGCTCACCCACATTTTGCTCAGCTTTCACTTCGTTAATTACATGAGCAGAAACTAGCGGCTTTTCATGAATAATTTTAGCTTCAAATTTAGCTATTTTTAATAAATCAACAACATACCCCATGGAATGATCATTAGACATAACATCAAAACTAAATTCCTTAGCCGAAACTTGTGTAGAAAGTTGGCCTGCAATAAATGTTAGTCCAAAATCAGCTGCATCCTTCCCAATCTTTGGCATTTTTAATACTTTTAGTTTGCCATTCATAATAAATGGAGAGAGCTTAACCAAACCATCCAAGCTAAAACTTATTGGAGACTTGGCGTAAACTAAATAAATAGATGAGTATTGCTTTAAATAAGTTAGCAACTCATTTTCAGTTTTATGCAAATTTTCAATATCAAGTAATAATATTTTTTTCATAGCTCACCCATTTAATTATTTTATATTAATTCAGGAACATCTCGTGGCTATATAGCACTTCGTGACCATTCCAATAGATATATCCTTTTTCGATCAACTCTTTAAGTAATAATCGAACGTCAGATTGCGGGAACATTTGCTCCAATAAATCACGTAAGGCGTAGATATCTTTTGGTTTATCTGATTTTAATTCATGCAATTTTCGGATCACTTCCATTTGCACCGGGTCAATTTTATTGAAATTTTTAAATAAGCCTTGCTGTGCAGCCTGAATCATCGACGCCGTATCATCAGTATTTGAGGTTTGTTCTTCGAGTGAAGCAGTAAATGCATTCAGGTCTGTTTTTATCGGCAATGCTGTTTCAGCAGTCGTATTTAAATCTAGCTGTACCCATTGTTTGAGTACTTTTTTTCGAATCGAAATTTGCTCATCAAAGCGTTTGACGATTTTTAGATTGATCAACATACCGACCAAATGCTGAGCTTTTTCGCTAGAGACTTGCAAAATATTCATCAGCGAGTTTTTCAGTTTATCCAAACTGTTGGGCTTGCCACTGAGTTTTTCCAGACCATCACAATAGTGTTTAATCAGTAATAAATCAGGTTTATTCCGAATGGTTTCTAGGTCAGGAATCTTATACTTCACTTTATGTGAAACTTCTTGTTCTGACTGAATTTGAATGAGATGTGCACTGAGTCCAGAGCCATCCAATTGTTCCATCAGTAATGCAATATCAGGCATTGCTGAAATGACTTCAATATGCGCATCTGGATCCATCAAGGCCATCAGTTGCCCCACAATCACCGCATATTCAAATTCTTTTTGCGGCGTTTCTGGAATATCCAAAACCACCAATTGACCACTCGCGATCCACCCTGCAATTTCAGTCAAATCTTCAAGTGCATATTCAAATTTTCCGCTGCAGCTAAACACATACAAAGTACTGTAATGTTCAATGATATTGCGCAATAGATTTGCTGTGGGCGGGTTATTTTCCAAATCTAGCAGGACAACTTTTTGACTCATGAGATGAAATAATGGGTTTCGATCAGCAGATGCGGTGCATTAGACCTGTCACGCTGCAAAAGGTCAAATAAATTTACACCAATCCACAGCTTTGGCGCTGATTCGTCATCTGCCTGTCATTCAATAGTGACATTAATAATGCGGTGGGCGGTTGGTCATCGGGTCAAATGCCGCGATGCCTTCAGATAAATCTGCCGATTCAATACGACGATACAACATCTGCATTTGTTTCTTTAAATCAGCGATTTCGGCGTTTTGACGCGCAACTTGATCATTCAGTTGGTCAACTAAATCATCTAAAAATGCAATTCGGACTTGCAAATCTTCAATGGGTGCGGAAAATGACGCCTGTTCATCAAGATTTTGTTGTGTAGTCAATTTACACTCCTCATATAAGATTTCAGGAAACATTATGGCCTATATTACTTTAAGGGACGTCCAGCTTGCATTTGGCGGACCTTCCCTACTCGACGGCGCGAACTTCAGTTTAGAACGTGGCGAGCGAGTGTGTCTAATCGGTCGTAATGGTGAAGGTAAGTCTACTTTACTTAAACTGATTGAGGGAACTTTATTGCCAGACGGGGGTGAAGTTTCATTGCAAAATGGCATTACGATTTCAATGCTTGCTCAAGATGTGCCCATGGATTCGGGCAAAGTTGCTGATATTGTTGCCGATGGTGCAGGTGAAGCCGCTACTGTACTGCGTGCTTATCATGAAGCCAGCGAAGCCTGCGTACTCGGTGATATGGACGCCTGTGAGCGCATGGGTAACCTACAACATCAGATGGATCAAATGGATGGCTGGTCACTTGAAACTAAAGTGAATGCCATCCTCAGTAAAATGGGCCTAGACCCAGAAGCTGACCTTGCAGATTTGTCTGGTGGTCGTAAGCGTCGTGTTTTATTGGCACGTGCTCTCTTGACGCAGCCCGACGTATTACTACTCGACGAACCGACCAACCATTTGGACGTTGAAAGTATTGAATGGCTCGAAAAATTCCTGCTTGATCAAAACAACTTAACCCTGTTGTTTATTTCGCATGACCGTTCATTTGTCGACAGCATCGCAACCCGTATTGTGGAACTTGACCGCGGCATTTTGCGTAGCTATGAAGGTAACTATTCACGTTACCTCGAACTCAAAGCTCAGCAAATGGAAGCGGAAGAAAAGCAAAATGCGCTATTCGATAAAAAACTCGCTGAAGAAGAAGTATGGATTCGTCAGGGCATTAAAGCGCGTCGTACCCGTAACGAAGGTCGTGTTCGTGCCTTAAAAGCATTGCGTGAAGAGTCTAAAGCGCGCCGTTCACAACAAGGCAAAGTGAGCATGGCAACGCAAGATGCGCAGCGCTCAGGTAAAGTGGTCTTTGAAATTGAAAACTTAGCTGTGCAATTTGGCAACAGCGCGCCAATCATCAAAGATTTCTCGGCACTGGTATTACGTGGTGACCGTATCGGCTTAGTCGGTGACAACGGTGTGGGTAAAACCACTCTTATCAAAGCTATTTTGGGTGAGCAAGAACATACTGGTACAGTAAAAACAGGTACACAGCTTGAAGTTGCTTACTTTGATCAGCTTCGAAATGCACTTGATCTTGAAAAATCAGTGAAAGATAACGTCTCTGAAGGCTCAGACCATGTCGATGTCAATGGTAGCCGTCGTCACATCTATAGTTATTTACAAGACTTTTTATTCTCTCCAGAACGCGCACGTACACCAGTTAAAGCACTGTCTGGGGGTGAGCGTAACCGTATTCTGTTGGCGAAACTGCTACTGAAACCATCGAACCTTATCGTGATGGACGAACCGACCAACGACTTGGATATGGTGACTCTTGAACTGTTAGAAGAAATGCTCAGTGCTTACAAAGGCACACTATTACTGATTTCGCATGACCGTGCATTTATGGACAACGTGGTGACGTCGACTTGGGTCTTTGATGGTAAAGGTCAAATCGATGAATACATCGGCGGTTACCAAGACTATTTGGAACAGCGTCCTGACCAAACTGTCGTGGATCAAAAAAGCGATGTGAAAAAAGCCATGGCTAAAGCCGAAGCAGCGGCTGCCGCTGCCGTGCCTAAAAAAGTCAAGCTCAGCTATAAAGACCAACGTGCCCTAGAACAACTACCGACTGAAATTGAAGCATTAGAACAAGAGCAAGCTGAATTGTCTGAAAAATTAGCCGACGGTTCTTGGTTTATGACTGACGCCGATGCTGCGACCAAAGCATCACAGCGTCTTGCTGAAATTGATGACGAAATGCTAGAAAAAATGGAACGTTTAGATGAGCTAGAAACGCTCGCAAAAGGCTAAGCCTACAAATATTCCGCAAAGAAAAAGCCGTATTTCGATACGGCTTTTTTATGTCATATGACTCGACTGGATGGCTAACCTAAATGACGCTGTTTCAAATTGGAGCATACAGCGTCTGTAAAGACGATTCCGCAAATGTGAAAAGCTTGCTATGGTGACGTTCAATATAAGATTGAGTCACGAGCATGCAAATTTCAGATCAAATTGTCTTAGTTACAGGAGGCGCACGTGGCCTCGGTTTGGCAATTAGCCAAACTTTAATAGCTGAAGGCGCACGCGTGGTCGTGAACTATCTATCCAGTCAAACTGCAGCAGAACAATTGACTACCGAATTTCCTCAGCAAGTGTTTGCCTATCAAGCAGATGTCACTGATAAAGCTCAAGTAGAACAGCTTTTTGCCGCAGCAAGAGCACATTTTGGTGCCTCAATCACCTCTGTCGTGAATAATGCCCTCATCCATTTTCAATTTAATGGCGATGCCCGTCCTAAAATGGAAGAACTGACTGCACAGCACTTACAGCAACAATTTGATGGAGCAGTCGTCGCTGCACTCAACACCACTCAAGCGGCGCTTCCCAAGATGAAAGCACAGGGTTTTGGTCGCATTGTGAATATTGGTACCAACCTGGTACAAAACCCTGTCGTGCCTTACCACGACTACACTGCAGCAAAGGCAGCGCTGTTGGCCTTCACCCGCACAGCGGCGCATGAACTGGGTGAGTTTGGGATTAACGTCAATATGCTTTCTGGTGGCTTATTACAAAGCACCGATGCCAGTAAAGCGACACCCGATGCCGTGTTTGATTTAATCGCGGCATCGACACCTTTACGCACAGTGACCACGCCTGAAGAATTTGCTGCGGCCATCATGATGTTCTTGTCCCCTTACTCACGTGCGGTCACCGGGCAGAATTTGATTGTCGATGGCGGTTTAGTCAAAGGTTAAGTCTGATGCAGCATGAGGTTGAACTTTCTCTTTCAATTCAGCTTCATGCTAAACTGAACCCTATTTTTTAATCTTTGATTTAGCCCTATGAGTCAAAAGCCAACATATCAACCCGGAAAATTCCAATGGTCTTTCTTACTTCCTCAGTATTGGGGAATTTGGATAGGGATTGTATTTCTTATGATTTTGGCGATTCTTCCGTGGGCAATTCAGTATCGACTTGGGCAATTCCTCGGTTCTGTCGCATTTAATAATCTCAAATCACGTCGTAAAACCACGATTCGCAACTTGGAAGTTTGCTTTCCTGAATGGACAGCAGAACAGGTTGAGGCCAATGCACGACAGGTTTTTATCGACCAAATGATTGGCATTTTTGAAACTTTAAATGCATGGTACAGTCCGCAGTGGTTCAAAAATCGGGTGCAAATTGAAGGCTTAGAACATATTCAAAATGCACAAGCTGAAGGCAAAGGTATTTTACTCCTCGGCACACATTCTACCCTGCTCGATGCTGGTGGCTATTTATGCGCACAGTTTTTTGAGCCGGATGTGGTTTATCGTCCGCAAAATAATCCGCTGTTGGATATGTTGATTGTGCGTTGCCGTGCCACCATCTATGCCAACCAAATCGACCATGATGATATGCGTGGCTTGATTCGCAATCTGAAAAATGGCCATGCCATTTGGTACAGTCCCGATCAAGACTTTGGTTTAAAACAAGGGGTCATGGCTCCGTTTTTTGGTACTCCCGCAGCCACTGTTACTGCGCATCGTCGCTTATTAAAAATTGCTAAAGCGGTAGCGATCCCATTGTATTTTTATCGAGACGGCGACATCAGCAACCCTCAATATCATGTGCTGATTGAACCTGCTTTAGACAATTTCCCGAGTGACGATGAAGTTTCGGATGCGGTTCGAACCAATAAAATTATTGAAAATCAGCTACGAATCGCACCGACACAATACATGTGGTTCCATCGCCGCTTTAAAACCCGCCCACAAGGCTATGACAAAATCTATTGAGTTCAACTCAGCACATAAAAAAGAGAAATGCTATGAAAGTGATGCAGCTTTTACCTGAATTGAACAGTGGTGGTGTCGAGCGAGGAACCTTAGAAATAGCTCGTGCTTTAGTGACCGCCGGTCATGAGTCCTTAGTGGTTTCAAATGGTGGCCGCATGGTAACTCAATTGGAAGCTGAAGGTTCAACTCATCTCACACTCGCAATCCATAAAAAAGCCTTATCAAGCTTATGGCAAATTCGTCCTCTACGTAAACTGATTGAGGAACATCAACCAGACATCGTGCATGTGCGCTCACGTGTCCCTGCATGGCTCACGCATTTTGCCCTCAAAGGGATTCCTGCAAACAAGCGACCTCACCTGATTTCAACTGTACATGGTTTTTATTCGATTAATCGCTATAGTCAAATCATGACGCAGGCTGAAAAAGTCATTGCGGTCTCGGATAGTGTTGTCAAATACATCACGGACAACTACAAAAACTGTCCTACCAAGGACATTGTGCGTATTTATCGTGGCATTGACCCCGCTGCTTTTCCGCATGGTTATCAACCCTCAGCACAGTGGCTCAATCAAACCCTAAAAGACTTCCCTGAACTAGAAAATAAGCGTCTGATTTGCTTACCAGGCCGTATCACCCGTTTGAAAGGTCATGAAACCCTGATCCATTTAATGGAACAGCTACAAACACAGTATCCCGACGTACATGCGGTGGTGGTCGGGGGTGCTGATCCGAAAAAAGCAGCTTATTTACAAGAAATGCAAGACAGCATTGCGGCGAAAGGACTGAGTGATCGGATTACTTTTGTCGGTCACCGTTCAGATATCCGTGAATGGTTAGCTTTTAGCGATTTGGTTTTATCTTTGTCGAGCCAAGCGGAAACCTTTGGACGGACTGTACTCGAAGCACTGTCTGTAGGTACACCTGTAATCGGTTGGAATCGTGGTGGCGTAGCTGAAATTTTATCGAATGTCTATTCGCAAGGTTTAGTCACTGTCGATGATGAAACACAATTACTCGACACTTTAAAGTTGCATTTAGACCAACCACAACACGTGCAGCCTATCAGTATGTTTAGTTTAAAAGAGATGTGTGACCAGACTTTGGAGTTGTATACGCAGGTGGTCTCTCAGCATTCAGCTTGATTGACTACACGCCATAGATATTTGCTGTGTAGGATAACGCTCTGGAAATATTTTTAATTCAGCAACTAGATCTGCATCTAGAAAGGATATTGTGAAATACACAATATCCTTTTTATTATGAATGACTCAATGGTGATTCAACCCTACTATTTAGCCCTTCAATTTCGCGCTTCCACTTTTAGCCCTTCCACACACGGTATCGAGCCATTAACCAGAGGATTAGCGGCAGTAACAAGACATTCAAAATATGTTGCAAACTTTGCCCTATACGCCAATAACCTCTATCTAAAATATCATGCCGTGCATTAAACAATTCCAAACCCACTGCGACGACCACAACGATCCAAATCGCATAATGTGATTTCAATTGGCGGTGATGGCAAAAGGCCATAAAAAAGAACAGGATTAAGCCAAGATAAATGGAAAGTGCATCCGTAGATAAGTGTGTAATCTGCAATAATTTCTGGTGCCATTCGGACAGCATAGAACGCCTCATACCTATATTTTTATTGGAAATTCATCTCTTTTTTCTTGGCACACTGTATAAAGAAATTGATCAAAAGAAAAGCAAAAATATGTATATCACAAAAGCAAAACCCGAGTTCTGCATCCTGCAAAACTCGGGTCTATGAGGTTGTGCTTTCACAAGTATTCTTTTTATTTTTTATTGGCTTTCCTTTCCTGCATCCGTTCCGTGATGCTTCCATCGGCTTCGTCTTCCTTAGTGGGATGTTCCGTTCCCGGTTCCATGTGCCGATGAACAAAGAATAAGTCAATACACTTGACCTGACCATTCGTCAGAAGCCGAAAGCTGTGTAAGCTATTTCTTACACTTTTCTCTTAAATCAAACAAAATCAAGGTGCCTTCGTACCATCCTTATAATCACGGGCGATTTCATCAGTCACAATCTTCTCCTCTTCCTCAGCTTTTTCTATACCCTCCTGAATTGCCTCTTGCGCTTCTTGTTCATCTTCATCTGTTTGCTCTAATTCTTCTTGGATTTGCTCAAATACCCTGCCTGTTTGCAGCACCACATAGACTGGAAAATGGTCTGAACCGATATTGGGCAAGCGTTCCATATGTACCAATGCAAAATCTGTACTATGAAAAATATGGTCGAGCGACCAACGCAGCAGTGGATAATTGGCATGAAAGGTATTTACGAAATGCCGTCCAACACGTGGGTCTAAAAGCCCACTGATTCGTTGAAAGAGTCGTGTAGTACGTGACCATGCCACATCATTCAGGTCCCCCATAACGATGCAACTTTCATCTAAATCTTTAATCTGATCGCCCACAATCAGCAATTCTGCATCGCGTAAAGTTGAATCTTTGGCTTCTGTTGGACTTGGCGGTTTGGGATGTAAACAATACAGTTGAACCTGATTTCCTGATGCTAAGGTGACTCGGGTATGGATCGAAGGAATTTCATCACTGAGAATAAATTTGACTTCAGTTTCACTAAGTTCTAACTTGCTATACAAATGCATCCCATACAAATTATCCAAAGGTACGGGTACGCGATAAGGATAATCAGCTTCAATCACTGCCAATTCATTTTGCCAAGTTTGATCGGTTTCTAGCGTGAGTACTAAGTCCGGTTGATGCTTCTGTATTTGCGCCAATAACAAGTGATATTGGGTATTTGGCGTGAGTACATTGGAGACAATGATTGAAATCTGTTTTTGTGTATCTAACTGGTCTGATCGGACTTGTTTGACTTGTTTTTTCCACAGAAACGTATAAGGCAATACCATTTTCAATTGATATGCCAAGGCGGCAATCAGCCCAATTAGAATGATTTCACGCGCCAAGTCCCATTCAGCATTCCATAAAATTAAGCCTATGAAGGCAAAGATGCCCAAAGCCAAGATTTGCAGACGCGGAAAATCTGCACCACGAAACCACCATTCATCTCGTGGTATGAGTGACCAAAATGTCAACCAAATGACGAAGCCCGCCAGTATTTCAATCCAAATCATTACGCCTCCCTTATATTCTTTATTTTTTATTGATTCATAAATTTATATCAGTTTTGCATGTAACATAAACAAGATATATTGCACAATATTATTGGTGTTTTCATTATGTAGCGCTTGCAGTTATGCGCCCTTTTGGTACACTCGAACCCCCTTTTATTTTTTAACGCACCGAGGCAAAGTGACATGAAAGTAGGTCTGGTCGGTTGGCGCGGGATGGTTGGTTCCGTCCTTATGCAACGTATGGTTGAAGAAAACGATTTCGCTCATTTCGAACCGTTTTACTTTTCTACCAGTAATGCAGGTGGTGAAGCCCCTGCGTTTGGTGGTAAGACTGCCCCAGCACTTATGGATGCAACGGACATTGATAGTCTGAAGCAAATGGATGTCATTATCACCTGCCAAGGTGGCGATTATACGACTGAAGTTTTCCCTAAGCTGAAAGCTGAAAACTGGAATGGTTACTGGATCGATGCTGCATCGACTTTACGTATGGATGATGAAGCGATCATCGTACTTGACCCAGTAAACATGAACGTCATCAAAGACGGCTTAGTAAAAGGCACAAAAACATTCGTGGGCGGTAACTGTACCGTTTCATTGATGTTAATGGGTTTAGGCGGTCTATTCCAAAATAATTTAGTGGAATGGGCAACGTCTATGACGTATCAAGCGGCTTCTGGTGCAGGCGCGCAAAACATGCGTGAACTGATTTCAGGTATGGGCTACTTGTACAACAATACTAAAGATTTGCTGGATGACCCACGTTCACCAATTTTAGATATCGATTCTAAAATTGCACAATTACAACGTGGCGAAGGTTTCCCATCTGCAAACTTCGGTGTGCCTCTAGCAGGTTCGCTCATTCCTTATATCGACAAACAGCTTGAAAGCGGTCAGTCGAAAGAAGAATGGAAAGGTCAAGTTGAAACCAACAAGATCTTAGGCAACCAGCAAATCGTTCCAATCGATGGACACTGTGTCCGTATTGGTGCGATGCGTTGTCACTCACAAGCATTGACTTTAAAACTTCGTAAAGATGTTCCACTGGATGAAATCGAAGATATCATCGCTAGTGCCAACGATTGGTCTAAAGTGGTGCCAAATACGCGTGAAGCTTCAATGACTGATCTGACTCCTGTTGCTGTAACTGGCACCTTGTCTGTTCCAGTTGGTCGTCTACGTAAGCTCAACATGGGTAAAGAATACCTAGGCGCATTCACTGTGGGTGACCAATTGCTTTGGGGTGCTGCTGAACCTTTACGTCGTATGCTAAGAATTCTCATTGATTATAAAACTGCTTAAGCATTTTTAAGTCTCTGAACAAGAAGCCGATCACAATTGATCGGCTTTTTTATGTAACTGTCGTGTAAATATTTTACAATTCTTCGACAACTCGCTAATCTATAATTTTCGCCATGCGACATATATTCGAGCTAAAGATTAAGATGACCGTATATAACAAATTAAAGATCGCCATTTTAGCCGTTATTGCATCTCAAAACATTCAAGCGATCAGCATTGATCCTGTACAAGTCCAGTCAGCACCCGGGGAATTGCTGTACGCTGAGATTCATTTTCGCCACTCAAACACATCTGTGCCGCTCAATGCAAGTTTGGCCACGGCAGAGGATTTATTGAGTATGGGTACAGGGCATCAACCGCCGGGACATTTAAACTTCTTTACGCGTCGTGATGGTGCAGGCAACGGGGTGATTACCATTACCTCTTCGCGTCCAGTAACCGATGCAGAACTTAATTTTATTGTTAATATTAAAGAAGGTAATGCTTCACGTCTGCAACAAATTCGTACCCCATTAAAACGCAATCCAGCGCCGTCAAATGCGACTCAAACCCGTGCCAATGAGCGTGCTTTAACACCTGTCGTGATTGTAAATGAAAAAGAAATTGCCTTAAATTTACCTGTCAGCACCCTCTACACCGCAAAAGCACCCGTAGCTGTAGAACAACCCTTACTACTCAGCACCAAAACACCGCCGAAGTTAGCACAATTAGCAACGTCAACGCCTGTTGCGATTGAACCTGTCACGCATGTGCAAAATTATAGCGTTGCACCTGCGGAGCAAAATAGCGCAAGTACTTCATCAGGTTCTGAAACATCAATTTCGCAAGTTACAAAAACCAATTCGACCGGCTCTGTCAGTTCAGAAATGCAAGCCACACAAACTGCAACAGCATCAACTGCAAGATCTCAAGACCCATTGGCACAAAAATTTGCTGCGGAGCAGGCAGCACAAAAACGTGAAAATCCAACAACGACAACTCAAACAGCATCTACACCAAAACCAACAAGTACTGCAGCTGCATCGACAGCAACACCAGTGGCAAAATATGTGGTTCGCTCGAATGAAAGCCTTTGGGGAATTGCCTCACGTATTGCGACAGAACAAAACCGCCCTGTTTCTGAAGTCATGCAACAAATTAAAAACAGCAACGAACATGCATTCATTCAAGGCGATGTAAACCGTCTGCGCCGTGGTGCTGCCTTAAATCTGCATGGTATGCAGCAAGCAAAACAGCCTGTCAAAGTCTCTGCTGCAGAACTTGCCAAAGTACCTTCGAAGCAGTCAGGTAAAACCAAATACCGCTTGAATCAAGCTGAAATGAGTCTGGTTGCAGAGAAAGCGCAAGATTCGGCACAATCTTCTGCCAACAGTGCGGCAGAAAAGAATAAAACTTCGAAAGAGTTGTCATTAAAAGTTATGACATCTCGTGAAAAAACCGTTAAATTACAGAGAAACGTAACTCAATTAGAATTGGCGCTAAATCAAAAGGATCACAGAATTCAATTATTAAATGCTCGTCTTGCTCAACTGCAACAACAGTTGAAAGCTCAACAAGCAGATAAAAGAAGCCAATAAACTAAAACGTTACCAATCAAGATTTTATAGGGATGAGTGCAACTGTATATCGCTCTATCTCCAAGGGGTTAAAACATGCTGATTTATGTGATTCCATTAGTGATCTTAGTGATCGTATTGGTTTTTTTAAACAAACGCCAAAAAGGTCAAGAATCAGATAAAGCCAAACCAACATCCACTAAAACCAAGAAATCGGGTGTTTCAGCCAAAGCGACTCCGAAGAAAACTCAAGTGGTTGAAAGCAGTGTCATTGAAAAAAAATCAATGACGCCGTTAACGACCGATGCTCGTGGTAAAATTGAAAAATTAATTGCGGAACGTAATTTCTTTTCTGCTGAAGCGCAAATTAATCAATCATTAAAACGTGACAACTCACAACATGAGTTGTATCTATATCTATTAGATATTCACATTTTACAAAAAGACGAATTTGCCATCAGCCAATTGCTGAGCCATATTCGTTCACTTGAACTTGATGAAATTTTAGAACAAGCTGAAGCAAAAAAAGTAGAGTTTGAAAATTCTCAAAATGTGAAAGATGATGCCATTAACTTTGTATCACCGATCACTGAAGAGGCTCCCTCAAAAGCCCAAAATACCTCTGATTTTGATGCTTTAATGCAAAGTTCAACTGCTGCACCTGTTGAGCCCAAAGCAGCCGAAATTAAACCACTAGATTTTAATTTCACCACTGAAACGCCTGCAAAAGCAGACATTTCTACCCCAGTTGAAAGTGCGCCTGCTGAAAAAATACAGCCGCTTGAATTTGACACGCTTTCAATTTCACCAGAACCTGCACTTGAAGCAACACTGAAAACCGAAGAGATTGCTCAGCCATCTCCTGCCGTTGAAGAAATCAAACCAATTGATTTTGCAATGGACTTTGCCCCAAGCACTGAAGCTGCGGCTGAAACTAAAACAGAAACTGTAGAAGAAAAAATCGAGCCTTTAGATTTTTCATTTACAACAGAAACACCAGTTGTAGAAGAAAATAAAGTTGAAGCTCCAACCTTAAACTTTGACTTAGGTGCTTTTGAAACAGCAAAAACAGAAGAAGCCGTTGTCGCTCCTGCAACAGAGTTTAACTTAGAGTCTACGCCTAAAGAGAAACCTGCCGTACCTGCATCAAGTGGTGTGAGTTTTGACATTAGCGGTTTAGGCACACCGTCAACCCCATCTGCTACAGACCAAAACGATCCATTGGTTCAATCTTTCCCTGAACTGGTTGAAGTCAATGAAATTGAATTGAATCTTGAATTGGCAGCGCAATACATCAAACTAGGTGCTTATGACGCTGCACGTGAAATTTTGACTGAAAAAGAAGCTGAGTTTTCTTCAGCTCAACGTCAACAAGCAGATCAGTTACTGAATCAAATCGCATCTTAAGCAAAAGCGATTTAAACTAAAGCAGTCTTTCAAGGCTGCTTTTTTTATGATGAAAAAAATTGCTCTTATTTATATGGGTGGTACCTTCGGTTGTATCGGTGAACCGTTAAGCCCCATGCCAGCGAATGCGTTTTTACCTAAATTACAGCATGTGCTGCCACTACACCTAAACATTGAATGTTTTGTTGCACCTGTCATTCGTGACAGTAGTGCTTGTACTGCGCCCGACTGGCTGGCGCTGATTCAACAAATTCAAAGCTTACAATTACAACAATTTCAGCATTTCGTAATTATTCATGGTACAGACACGCTTAGCTATGCCAGTGCAGTGCTTGCACACTTTATAGGACAGTCTGCTCATATCGTGCTTACAGGCAGCCAATATCCGCTGTTTAATGTGGCTGGTGACAATACCCGTGAATTTACTGATGCCATCGACAATTTAAATTTTGCATTGGAATCGGTACATCAATTGAGTGTTGGGGTTTATTTGGCCTTTCACCATCAATTGATGCATGCTCAATCCGCACTGAAAGTGCATACAACCGATCTAAAAGCCTTTGATGGGCTGCCAGCCACACAGCCACTTTCAATGCTGACATCGCCTTATATTGTTCAGGCCAATGATTTAGACAAAGCGGCTCATTTCAATTGCCTGAATTGGATGTGGCAACCGATTGCAACCAAGCTACACAGTCAAAATTTAACGACTCTGCTTACACACACGCCAGACGTTTTGATTCTGCAAGGTTTTGGCACAGGCAATATTGCCGTTGATGCTGAGTTACTCAATGTATTAAAGGCTATACAACAAAAAAATTGCAAAATTATTTTAAGTACACAGGTTGTTCATGGCGGTATAGATCAACGCTATGCTGTGAATGACTGGGTCAAAGACAGTGGAATATTACTAAGCAATTGTTTGGGTCATGCAGATCTTTATGCCAAATGTTTGAAAATGTATTTACAATACGGCAGTGCCGCAGACTGGACTGCGCATTGGAACGATTAAGTCATTTGAGGTAACTATGCAACGTTTTGCGATTGGGATTGAGTTTTGTGGCATGCAATACAAGGGCTGGCAAACTCAGCAACCGGGCGTACCAAGCGTGCAAGAAACCATTGAAACCGTCCTCAGTAAAGTAGCCAATGAGCCGATCATGTTGCATGGCGCTGGCCGAACAGATGCCGGCGTCCATGCAACCAATATGGTGGCACATTTCGATACTCAGGCGATTCGCCCCATTCGCGGATGGTTAATGGGCAGCAATAGCCAATTACCCCGTGATATCTCCATCCAATGGATTAAGGAAATGGATCAGGACTTCCATGCCCGCTTTAAAGCGCAAGCACGTCGTTATCGCTATGTGGTCTATAACAATCCACAACGTCCAGCTTTACTGCACAAGCAAGTGACTCATGTTTATGCCAAGCTAGATGTGCTAAAAATGCAACGTGCCGCGGCCAAATTTGAAGGCACTCATAATTTCGAAAGCTTCCGTGCCGCAGCCTGTCAGTCCAATCAGCCTGTTCGTCATGTCAGCCATTGCCGTCTGATCCAACACGGATGCTACTTGGTCCTAGATATTCAGGCCGATGGTTTTTTACATCACATGGTGCGTAACATCATGGGCTGTTTGTTGGAAATTGGGCAAGGTATGTATGACGTTGACCATATTGACGATATTTTTGCTGCTGAAGACCGTAAAGCAGCAGGTGTCACTGCACCACCCGATGGACTATATTTTATCCATGCAGACTATCCAGCTCAGTTTAAACTTCCTCAAGTTCCGTTAGGACCACATTGGCTAAATATGCCTGAATAAACAATCCCTCCCAACCCCACTTTCACAGAGAGGGTGTTTCATTTCCGCCATTGCCAGATTCTAAAGATGAAAATCCCTCTTTGAAAAAGGGGGATTCTGTTTAGGGAATACTTTTAAATGTTCAACGTTAACGCTGCTTTCGTTTACGATATTCCACAGGCGTTTCATTGGTCCAGCGTTTAAATGCACGATAGAACGTACTTGGTTCAGAAAAACCCGTTAAGTACACAATGCGCTCCACACTTTCATTGGTATTGGCCAATAATTTTTTAGCCAAACGACAGCGATAGTCTGACAAAATTTGCTGAAAACTAGTATTGGCTTCTGACAACTGAGTCCGTAAACGACGCGGGGTAATGTTGAGCTGCGCAGCGACCGTTTCAAGCGTGGTTTCACCACTTTCTAGCGTTGAACCAATTGCACGGCGAACTTCACCGACCAAATCATAACGCGCCAACTCCTGAAGTTTTTCAATCGCCAACTGCTCATGCAATTGTAATAACTCAGGTTCTGCCTGCCACAATTGATACTCTAAAATAGCCGGATCAAAATACAATCGGGTTTCTTTCTGCCCTAAGCTCACAGGGCATTCATAAACACGGAAATACTCATCATCTGGCGCGCCCTGACTAAAGTTAAAGTCGATATAAATCGGCTGAAAACGCCCTTCAGTAATAAACTTAAAGAAACGCAAAACACCGGACATCGCGCATTCAGAAAAATGACGATTCACGATATTTTCTGCCCAAGGCTGATGACCATTGGTCAAATAGCAGCGGTCATCTTCAATCACTAATTGTGCATGAAAGGCATCGCTAATTAGGCGTTGATACGCCAAAGCCCGCTTTAAACCTTCACCAAAATTCTCAGATGAAATAAATAAGTGTTCAATCACTTGGCCTCGATATAAAGGCAAATGCTCTCCCAGATGCAAACCAATATCAGGATCCTTACTGACCTCTTCTGCAGCCACCCAGAATGCAAATTGTGCATTCAATGGGGTACGGTCATTGGTTTCAACCTGATTTAATGCCACACCCGCTTTTGTTAAAATTTCTTCTGTTGGCAATCCGGCACGACGAATCGCTTGATACCCTAAACGCAACACAACAGATGCATCAGTTAGCTGACCCACTCCAGAACCTTCCTTGTATGTACTTCATTTATACTTAAAAAGATTGATTTTAGATTAACTGCGATTGACCAAACTGACAACTGTTACTACACATTTTTTGTTGAAAATATTTAACTGAATTGTTCGCTTATTTTACTGACAGTCGATCAGTTCAAAGCCTTTTACGGCTTGTATTCTGAAAAAAAATTGACTATAATTTGCGCCTTGCTAATTTATTCATTCAGGTAGGCTATGGCCAATAAAGAGGAACTCATCGAGTTCGAAGGCGTTGTCACCGAGACGCTTCCTAATACTATGTTCCGTGTACGTTTAGAAAACGGTCATGAAGTGATTGCTCACATCTCTGGCAAAATGCGTAAACACTATATCCGTATTTTGACTGGCGACAGTGTTAAAGTAGAAATGACACCTTATGATTTGACTAAGGGTCGTATCACTTACCGTGCGCGCTAAGTTTTAGCGAAGCGAAAAAGCCACTTTATAAGTGGCTTTTTTTTGTATTTATTTCAATGCGATGATAAAAATTGACTGCAAATTTGCTTTCCTTTACAGTCTAAAAACATAAAAAATTTGATTATAAAATTCAAAATATAAGGACATAAAATCATATGAAACATCTAGGATTAGTCGGTGCTATCTTTTGTGTTGCTTGCGCCACGACAGGCCAAAAGCAACTCAATCAATCCCTACAACACTATATTGGACAGCCGGCTGATCAAGTCCGTAAAGAGCTCAATTTAAGTCAATTGGGTTACAAAGTGATGGGAGCACCCGTACAAAGCAATGAAAAACTTAGCTATACCATTTTACGCTCGATGCCAATCCCGATTGGTACACCAAATATCGGCACCAGTATAGCCATGGGCGCCCCTATCCCAACGCCGTCTAAAGGTGGTGTCACTGTCGATATGGAATGTAAAATCGAGTTCAAATTACGCAATCAAATAGTTGAATCCATTGACTATGTTGGCAGAGCTTGTTGATCCTGCATGAGAATACTAGAGGCTAATCTTGCTCAGCTGACCGTGTATCAAATGACTACAGTGTTATACAGACCGATCTGACTAAACTGAATTTATTTCGTGAGAAACTGACCCATGAAATTTATTTTAGAACATCTGGTTTACGAAGATCAGCATTTTATTCGCCCGATACTGAGCATGGGATGCGTTCTAAGCATTGTATGGCTACATCAACGATATCCTCCGTTGAGCGTGAACGCTATTTAGCCTCATTTATTGGTCAATCGAGCCAAACGATTCAAGCAGAACTCGACCTCAGCAAACTCGGCTATCAAAGAACCTCTCCCGTGGAGGTCAGTTCAGACTACCTTCGTTATCGTGTCGCACGCCCGATCAGTATTCCTTTACCGATGGCGGAAAATCCTGCGATGGGCATGGGCAGCGGCGCTGCTGTGCCGATTCCCAGTGGAAATACACGCTATGAGGTTGAGTTAAACTGCCTTATTCAATTTCGCATAAAGCATAATATTGCAACTGATGTCCGATTAACTGGTCGCACCTGTTAGCGCATCAATTCTAGGATTGATAATTTGTAGGCATAAAAAAACGCAGCATAAACGCTGCGTTTTTTGATTCGCCATTAGTTCAATGCAGAAACTACAGCTTGACCCATTTCAACAGTACCGACTTGAGTACTGCCTTCTGACATGATGTCACCTGTACGTAAGCCTTGATCTAAGACATTACCTACAGCATCTTCAATTGCTTTTGCCGCCGCTTCTTCACGGAAGGTATAACGTAGCATCATAGCAACAGACAGAATTGTTGCTAATGGGTTCGCAATGTTTTGACCTGCGATGTCTGGTGCTGAACCGTGGCAAGGTTCATACATACCTTTACCATTTTCATCTAAAGAAGCCGATGGCAGCATGCCGATAGAACCGGTTAACATCGCCGCTTCATCAGACAAGATATCGCCGAACAAGTTACCTGTCACGATTACATCAAACTGTTTTGGCGCACGGACCAATTGCATGGCAGCATTGTCAACGTACATATGAGACAAGTTAATTTCAGGATACTGCTCTTCTTTTAACGCAGTTACGGTTTGTTTCCAAAGCTCAGTCACTTCTAGCACGTTGGCTTTATCCACTGAACACACTTTACCACCACGTAAGTTCGCCATTTCAAAAGCAACTTTGGCAATACGCTTGATTTCAGATTCAGCATATACGTCAGTATTGAAACCTTGTTTTTCGCCGTTTTCGAGTTCACGAATACCACGTGGTTGACCGAAATAGATCCCGCCAGTTAACTCACGTACGATCAAGATATCCAGACCTGCTACGATTTCAGGTTTTAAGCTCGACGCATCTGCAAGCTGCGGATAAAGAATGGCTGGACGTAAATTAGCAAATAAATTTAATTCTGAACGAATTTTTAATAGGCCACGTTCTGGACGAATTGAACGCTCAATGGTATCCCACTTAGGACCACCCACTGCACCCAATAAAATCGCATCAGCAGTCTTCGCTTGTGCTGCTGTTACGTCTGGATATGGTGAACCGTGCGCATCGATCGCTGCACCACCTAAAAGACCTTGTTCCCAAGTCAAACCTAAGTTGAATTTCTCGTTTACACGTGTCAGCACTTGTTCAGCCGCTTTCACGATTTCAGGACCAATACCATCACCTGGTAAAATCAAAATATGTTTTGACATGAGTCTTTCCATTTATACGCTGGCTTGATTACCAGTCAGATTTAAAGTTTCTTTTCTACAAACTCACCAAGTCCTGTGAGGACATTGTAGGGTCGGCAGAAACGTCGAATTGTTTTTGCACCTTGCTTTAAGTCTACACAGAGCGGATCAGGCGCAGATTTATCCAGTAAACTGCCTCTGTTTTTTGAACGCTCTCGGTACATTTTAAAGGTGTACTCGTGTTTGGACCTAAAGTTGTGAATGACATGCAAGCGCTCTGCTTTTTCCTGAGAAATTGGATAATAGCGAATCACGACTTCATGCTGACCTGAAGGTACGGACAAATACAAAGGATTAGGCTCAGACAATGAACGACCATTCAACCGTACAATGCCTGCTTTAATCGCAGCACGTTCTACATGTTGATTATTTGGATCAACCACCTGTATTTGATCAAAACGCTCAAATTCACAATGCGCTGTACCTGCACAGTAAATCAGAGCATTATTTTTTGTACTTTCAGTTTCTTTCACATTTTTAATGCGTGCCGTGTCAAAGCTTTGACAGGCAGAGAGCGTTGCAAACAGCGCTCCCGTTACAACCAGCTGACCGAAGAACTTTTTCATTTTTCGAACCCAACCTGATAAATTCTGGCTAACGTATAAATTTTGTTTCGCCTGATATTAACAAGACTTAAGCCGACTGACTACTAAGAAGTTCTACAGTGACACTGACTTAAGCTTTAATTTCTGCAAATACCCAAGGGCGAGATGCTTTGGTTTTTTCTTCATAAGCGCGAATATCATCGGCTGCTTGTAAGGTTAAACCGATATCATCCAAGCCATTCAATAGGCAGTGTTTACGGAATGGATCGACTTCAAATGTAAATGCTTCACCACTCGGTGTACGTACTTCTTGCGCAGCCAAATCAATGGTTAATTGATAGCCTTCAGATGCAGCACATTCTTTAAATAACTGATCTACGATCTCTTCAGACAAGATCACTGGCAACATGCCATTTTTAAAGCTGTTATTAAAGAAAATATCCGCATAGCTTGGTGCAATGACAGTACGGAAACCATATTCTTCTAATGCCCAAGGCGCATGCTCACGGCTCGAACCACAACCAAAGTTTGCACGAGAGATCAAAATCGACGCACCTTGATAACGCGGTTTGTTCAATTCGAAATCGGGGTTAATCGGACGTTTTGAAATGTCCTGACCTAAATAGCCTTCATCCAAATAGCGCAACTCATCAAATAAGTTGGCTCCGAAGCCTGTACGCTTAATAGATTTCAAAAACTGTTTTGGAATAATTAAATCTGTATCAACATTGGCACGGTCTAATGGTGCAACGATACCTTGTTCAACGGTATATTTTTTCATGTTTATTTCTCACTGAATCCGTGACCTCTCCCTAACCCTCTCCTAAAAGGAGAGGGAACTCCTTCTCCCTCAGGGAGAAGGTTGGGATGAGGGCTTAAACTAGAATGTACGCACATCCACAAAGTGACCAGCAATTGCCGCAGCTGCTGCCATTGCTGGACTCACCAAATGTGTACGACCACCATTACCTTGACGACCTTCGAAGTTACGGTTAGACGTCGATGCACAGTGCTCACCCGGTTGCAATTTGTCAGCATTCATTGCCAAGCACATTGAACAACCCGGCTCACGCCATTCAAAGCCTGCTTCGATTAAGATTTTATCTAAGCCTTCTGCTTCTGCTTGTGCTTTGACTAAACCTGAACCCGGCACCACCATGGCTTGCTTAATCGATGCCGCCACTTTTTTGCCTTTGGCCACTTCAGCCGCTGCACGAATATCTTCGATGCGTGAGTTGGTACATGAACCAATAAATACACGGTCTAATTGAATATCAGCCAAAGCTTGACCTGCTTCTAAGCCCATGTAGTTGTATGCACGTGTCCAGTCATTACGCTGTACGTCATCTTTAGCTTGTTCTAAAGTTGGCACTGCTTGAGATACAGGAATCACCATCTCAGGAGAAGTCCCCCAAGACACTTGTGGCTCAATCTCTTCACCTTGCAACACCACAACAGTATCAAAATGCGCACCTTCATCAGACACTAAAGTATTCCAATACTCTACTGCAGCGTCCCACTGTTCGCCCTTCGGTGCATACGGACGGTCTTTCACATAGGCAATGGTTTTGTCATCGACAGCCACCATACCCACGCGCGCGCCACCTTCGATCGCCATGTTACACACCGTCATACGACCTTCAATCGACATATCACGGAATACTTGACCACCAAATTCAATTGCGTGACCTGTACCACCTGCCGTACCGATTTTACCGATAATCGCTAAAACCACGTCTTTAGGAGTAACGCCTTGACCCAATTGACCGTCAACACGCACCAACATGTTCTTCATTTTCTTTTGAACTAAGCATTGAGTCGCCAACACGTGTTCAACTTCAGATGTGCCAATACCATGAGCCAAGCAACCAAAAGCACCATGCGTTGCAGTATGTGAGTCACCACACACCACGGTCATACCTGGCAAGGTTAAACCTTGTTCTGGCCCAACCACATGCGCAATACCTTGACGCACATCGTTGATGTCAAACTGGGCCACATCAAAAGTTTTACAGTTGTCATCTAAAGTTTGCACTTGGATACGTGAAGTATCATCTTCAATACCTGCAATACCTTCAGCACGCTCCTTAGTAGAAGTAGGTACGTTATGGTCTGGCGTTGCCACGTTAGCACTTAAACGCCATGGTTTACGACCTGCAAGCTGTAGCCCTTCAAAGGCTTGTGGAGAAGTCACTTCATGCAATAAATGACGGTCGATATACAATAATGAAGAGCCATCATCTCGTTGTTTTACTAGATGGTCATCCCACAATTTGTCATACAAGGTTTTTTTTGTTTGGGTTTCCGCTTTTTGGGTTTCGCCTGCCATGTCGATTTGCTCCACTGGACTGGGTAAATTCTTTCGTTAAATCGATTATAACCACGTATTCACATAAATCTAATTTATCATTTTTATTAGTTTAAAAACTTATAGGAATGATATTTAACTGCTGATTTCCGTTGCATTTTAAAGACCATTAATGCGTTTAAAACACGCTCACTTCAATACTTTCAGCAGATGAAACTTTAGAATTTTCTCCGACTTTTTGTTCACTTTCTGCCATTTTTAAACAGTAATTTAAAAATTCAATGATCATAAATTGAATATTCTCTTTTACATTGCAAATAAGAATCATTATTATTAACTCATTGCCAAGATTTATCAATTTAACAAGGAGCATTTTCATGGCACACATTAACAAGTTCGTCGAAAATAATCAGCGCATGTTCAAAAAAACCTTGAGCTATTACATCATGCATATCACGGTTGCGATGTTGGTTGGTTATTACGTGACAGGCAGTATTGCAATGGCTATTACCTTAAGTTTACTTGAACCAACTGTTCAAGCGGTTGCCTTTTTCTTCCACGAAAAAGCATGGGAAAAGAAAGATAAAGCTGCAGAGGAAAATATCCCCGCTTAATCCAACCCTGCTCCTTGTAAAAAAACCACCATCACGGTGGTTTTTTAATGATCTTAAAACGTTCTTTTACTCCATCCACTTTAACGTTCCATCGATTTCATCCTATAGATTCAATTGCAGACGGATCATCAAAGCTTGGTTTTTTGCTGTAAAGCCAGTTGGTCATGCGCCTCAACCAATTGCTCTATCGCAAGAATCAGTTTGTTTTTTGCCGCATTACACTCGGCTGCTGCACGGTTTTCGTCGTCTTCGTCATCTGCGATTTCATATACCGCACAGCGCTTTTCGACTGTCCCTTCAAAAATATCCAATAAATTTTTAATGTGCTTAATATCCATCGCCTTCTCCCTGTGAGGTACGCTATCACTAATCGATGCCGCCCTGACTGTACCTGTTACTTTAATTATTCACTGAAAAGTATGTTCCCCAAGCCATCAAAACTTCAGTTCATTTTTGTTTTAGTTCAATGCTGAGTTAAAAAGAAAAGCCATCTCTCCTCTTTAATTCAAACGGTTAAAAATACTTTTCAGCCCTATATTTTTTATATTATGCATAACTGTGGTTTCTGTTTAAAAAACAACTTTGTAACAGCGCATTTGAGCAGAAAACGTCACAGCTCAATCTCGAATCATGCAACAATCAAGCACTCGAATAACGCTATAGAACTCGGAAAATCCCCTCAGATTTAACGCGTAGTATGGCTTGAACGCCTAGTTTTAAATCAAAAGATACAACTTTTCCTTTGATTTATTCTTAAAATATTATAACAATGAGACTACGCATAAAAATTCTTTATAGGAATGAAGATGAATCTCGCAGCCTTTGAAGCCTTTGTAAAAGTCATGGAAACTGGTTCGATCTCCTTGGCAGCAGATCAGCTCTTCATTACGCAACCTGCTGTGACCAAGCGTATTCACAGTTTAGAAGAATACTTCGGTGTCAAACTTTTTGAATCCGCGGGTCGTGGTGTTCAGGCGACACATGCAGCAAACTCTCTCTTGCCAAAAGTAAAAAGCTGGCTGAATGAATTGGGTGATATTCACCATACGCTCAGCCATGAGCAAGGTCAGGTTCAAGGTAAACTGAAAATTGGCACCAGCCATCATATCGGCTTACACCATTTACCGGCTCATTTGCGTCAATACGTACAGCAATTTCCAGAAGTGACCTTAGATGTACACTTTGTTGATTCTGAACAGGCCCATGAGCAAGTTTTGGCTGGTGACTTAGAATTGGCATTTTTGACTTTACCGCCACAGGGTGACAGCCGTTTAAAATACATCACGACATGGAATGATCCACTGGTATTCGTGGTTGCACCTTTCCATCCTTTGGCGCAAGTCGAACATTTGACCTTAGAGGATTTGATCCAATACCCAAGTCTTTTACCTGCAGCGCAAACCTATACCAGTCAAATTACCTTGGCTGAGTTTGAAAAGTATGGACTCAAGCCAAAAGTTACCATGAGCAATAACTCACTTGAGTCGATTCGTATGTTGGTTTCCATTGGTCTCGGTTGGTCTGTCCTTCCTAAAACCTTATTGAACCAAGATTTAAAACAATTGAATTTACCTTCAAACATGAATCGTCAATTGGGCATGGTATGGCACCCAGGCCGTACTCAGTCACTTGCTGCACAAAAGTTGGTTGAATTGATGAAACACATCTAATTGAATTTTTACCTACAAAATTCAGTTATTAATCAAGCCACCGTTATGGTGGCTTTTTTATTGATCTGTTTGAGCGTTTAGCAAAAGTGAATGATTTTCTATATGTTGAATGATCGCTTAAATTTCTTTTGCATTAAAAATGGGATCACCTTTTTCAGCCGATCCCATTAAATACCAAGGCAGACCCGTCAGTTTTACTTCGTCAACGAATCTTCATGTAATGATTCATTCAATTGATCGACAATAATCGCCCATTCACCATCTGACTTAATTTTTTCGGCCAAGAACTGGCGCTGAGCATCTGTCCAATAATCTGCTTCGGTAATTTTAGTTTGGGCACTGAGTTGATGCGTCACGATAAATAAAGCAATCGCGTCTTCACTCGAATCTAAACCCAGTTGTTCAAATAGATGAGTCATGCGTGGACGTACACTCATTGTCATTCTCCGTGTTAAAACTTATTGTTTATGGATACAAAATTATTCTGTTTTAAGGATATAACACGGAACGGACACGCACTCAATTACAGAATTCTACAGCGGTGAAAATTGAATAAAAGGCAAACTGAGCATAATCATCACGATCGATTGAATAAATACCAACAACAAAGGCAGCCCCCAGTTCACTCCGCCTTCTTCAGCAAACACCTGCTCACTATATTTCGGCTGCTGCATATAGGCTTTGGTCTTTTGCACCGCAAAATCGCTATAAAGCCGCTTTCCGATGCCAGCGAGTATGAGGTTAGGAATCAATGCTAGCCCCATCAAGACTTGATCAGGCACTCCGATGATGAGTGCCAACATACTAATCAAAAAACCAACCGCAAAGAATAAGAAGAAATAGCGATACATCTTCCGATAGAGTAACCAATAGGGCCCAAAAATTAACCCCGCCCAACTCAGGCCACTGTTCTGCCCACCTTGTTGTTCTATGAACTTTAAATAAGATTGAGCACGTGGCCCTATAAAGATTTGAATTAAATGTTTAAAAGAAGCTTCTGTCTGCATATAGAGCGATAGTTCAAATTAGTGAGCTGAAGTTTAATCAAAAGGACGTCAAATAAAAAAGCATCTAATGATGCTTTTTTATCATATCTATTTTTAGGCTTGAATTGACCAGTCTTGAATGTCCCAACCTTGTTCTTTTGCAAGGACTTCTAAACGGTCATCTGGGTTAATTGCAAAGGCATGATCGGCATATTCCAACAGGAAACGATCATTAATCGAATCTGAATAGGCCCAAGACTCTGTCACATCACGACCTTCTAACCATTGATTCAAGCGGACTAATTTGCCTTTTTGATAGCACGGAGTATTGATCACTTTACCCGTATATTTACCATCCACAACTTCGGCATTGGTTGCAATGATTTCAGTAATACCAAATTCACGAAAAATCGGTGCAGTAATAAAATCAGACGTTGCGGTGATCCCGACCAATTGATGCCCTGCATCTTGATGGCGCTGAATGGCAGCAAAGCCCTCTGGACGCATTTGCGCACGAATGACTTTTTTCATAAACAACTGATGTAACTCAGTTAAGTAGGCATTGTCATGTTGAGTTAAAAACTCAAATACAAATTCATTATAAGCAATCGGGTCAAGCTGGCCTTTTTTATAATCATCATAAAATTTATCATTCATGGCACGATGATGAATTGGATCAACCAAGCCTTCATTGACCAAAAACTCCCCCCAAGAATGGTCTGAGTCGGTATTTAATAAGGTGTGATCAAGGTCAAACAGTGCCAATTTCATGAAAATACTCGTAAAAGCTGAAATTTAAGAAAAAAATTGTAAATCTATCTCCGCTAGTCGATAGAAATTCGTTAAGATCATAACAATTTTAACATTTTTACACTTTGCTTTTTCGAGATGGACACAGAAATAAACGTCCCCGTGAGCAAAGTCATAAATTACACAATATTTAGGTAGCCAAATGATCGATTCAGAAGGTTTCCGACCCAACGTCGGGATCATTTTGGCAAACGACATTGGACAAGTTTTATGGGCAAAGCGCATTGGTCACAATGCCTGGCAATTTCCACAAGGAGGTATCCAACATGGAGAAACCCCCGAACAGGCACTTTACCGTGAGCTGAGAGAAGAAGTTGGCTTACTGCCCGAACACGTCCAGGTGATAGCACAAACCCAAGGGTGGTTGCGCTATCGTTTGCCACATCGGTATATACGTACGGATTCAGACCCCGTTTGTATTGGTCAAAAACAAAAGTGGTTTTTATTAAAACTGACGGCTTCGGCACAGCATATTCAGCTGGATTTGTCAGACCCACCAGAGTTTGATCAATGGCAATGGGTCAGCTATTGGTACCCTTTGGGTCAAGTGGTGAATTTTAAACGCGATGTATATCGTAAAGCCATGGTGGAGCTGTGCAATCAGCTTCCGCAAAAACCGTAAAAATTTGCAGAATGGATGCAGATTTTTAGGATGAGTGTTGTTATAAATAAAGCAGAATAAATTTTGGAGCAGACACGATGTCGAACATGCAACTGGATACCTTAAGACGCATAGTCCAAGAGATTAATGCGTCGGCCAGTTTGCATGAATCTTTAGACATTATGGTCAATCAAGTGGCCGAAGCCATGCATGTGGATGTCTGCTCAATCTACTTGCTTGATGAACGAAATCATCGTTATTTACTAATGGCTTCTAAGGGTTTAAACCCTGAAGCCGTTGGGCATGTCTCTTTGCATACCAGTGAGGGTTTGGTCGGCTTAGTTGGACAACGTGAAGAAATCGTCAACTTAGACAATGCACCCAAACACGAACGCTTTATGTATCTGCCAGAAACGGGGGAAGAAATTTACAATTCCTTCCTCGGTGTTCCGGTGATGTATCGCCGTAAAGTGATGGGCGTCTTAGTGGTTCAAAACAAAGAACCTCAAGACTTTAGCGAAGCTGCCGAATCCTTCCTCGTGACCTTGTGCGCTCAACTTTCAGGGGTGATTGCCCATGCACATGCCGTCGGGAATATTGAAGTCTTTCGTAAACCAAACAACCTCCCTGCCTATAAAACTTTCCAAGGTATTTCAGGTTCAGGCGGTATTGCGCTAGGTCGTGCAGTCATCCTGTATCCACCTGCTGATTTGGCTTCAGTCCCCGATCGTGAAGCCGATGACATCAGTGAAGAACTCGAATTACTCGACAATGCCATAGACGCAGTTCGTCAAGAAATTTTGTCTCTCGATGAAAAGATGCAAGATGCCCTCATGGCCGAAGAGCGGGCATTATTTAGCGTGTTCTTGCGGATGCTCGATGCCAATGCCCTCCCCGCGGAAATCAAAAGTGAAATTCGTGACGGTAACTGGGCACAAGGTTCGGTACGCATTGTTATTGATAAACACATTGCGCTCTTTGCACAGATGGAAGATGACTATCTCCGCGAACGTGTTTCAGACTTAAAAGATCTAGGGCGTCGTATCTTGGCCTTTTTGCAAGAAGCAGATGCCAGTCACCGTGAAATCACCGATGAAAGCATTTTAATTGGTGAGGAAATTTCTACGGCTGCCTTGGTTGAACTCCCTGTCGATAAAATCGCGGCGATTGTGACCACCGAAGGTGCCATGAACTCACACATGGTGATTGTGGCACGTGCCCTCGGCATTCCAACTGTAGTCGGCGTGACTGAACTGCCAATTAATACCCTCGATGATGTCGAAATGATTGTCGATGCACATCAAGGTCGTGTATTCATCAATCCACCTCGTCGTTTACGCACACGCTATAAAGAGATTCAAAAAGAAGAAGAGCAAATTGCCAAAGATCTGAAGCAATACGAAACCAAAGATGCCATCACCCCTGATGGTGTTGCAGTTCGATTGTTTGTAAATACTGGCTTGATGATCGATGTGGTTCGCGGTGTACAACGTGGCGCCAAAGGTGTCGGTCTATACCGTTCTGAAATTCCGTTTATGCTGCGTGATCGCTTCCCTGGTGAAGAAGAACAGCGCGCTATTTATCGTCAACAGCTGAGTCATTTTGCCAATAAACCAGTGGTGATGCGTACCCTCGATATTGGTGCAGATAAAGACCTGCCTTATTTCTCGATTGAAGAAGAAAACTCAGCACTGGGTTGGCGTGGAATTCGCTTTACTCTCGATCATCCTGAGATTTTTTCAGCCCAAATTCGTGCCATGCTCAAAGCCAGTATTGGCCTGAACAACTTGCATATTTTGCTGCCGATGGTGACCAGTGTCAGCGAAGTCGAAGAAGCGTTGTATTTGCTTGATCGTGACTGGCAAGCGGTGCAAGAAGAAGAACAGGTGAAGATTACCAAGCCAAAAATCGGCATCATGGTCGAAGTGCCGAGTGTGCTGTTACAGATCGATGAGTTTGCTGAATTGGTTGACTTCTTCTCGGTCGGATCAAACGATTTAACCCAATATTTACTTGCGGTTGACCGAAATAACCCACGAGTTGCCAATGTCTATTCACACTCACACCCAGCCGTACTTCGTGCGCTAACTCGCTTGGTGCAAGAATGTCATAAATACGACAAGCCGATTAGTATTTGTGGGGAAATGGCCGGTGATCCACTCACCGCTATTTTACTGATGGCGATGGGCTTTAATACCCTATCGATGAGTTCGAGTAATATCCTCAAAGTCCGTAAAGCCATCTGCCACGTGCCGATGCCAGATGCAAAAGAGCTCTTGGATCGGGCCTTGAGCATGAATAATCCATTGATGGTGAAAAGCATGATGGAGTATTACTTCAAGACTCATGGTCTTGGTGATATGGTGAAATCTGCCACACGCATCGTGAGTGCTTAAGACCACTCATGTAAAATAATAAAACGAGGTGATGATGGATTTTTTATTTTTTCTGGCTTTTGTCGCAATTGCCTTTTATATGACAAAGATCCATCCACAACTCAAACAAAAAATGTTAGAGCTGCAACACGACACACCGATTGAAAAAGCATCCTCAACTCGACCTAGACCGTCCCAAGCACAACAAGTCAATACACGCCCAACCAAGCCAACAAAATCCAAAGCTCCGGTCAGCCGCTCTCGTATCCCCCCTTACTCGGTATAGAAATTACTGCTTCACAGCAGCGCCGCTTAGGGAAAAATGATCCATCGGTACTGGCTGCACAGCGCGTCAAACAGCTAAATCACATGCAACATACTGACTCCACTTGGTTTGAGCAATTGACCAGTCAGGTGGAACACGTACTTCAGCAACCTAATAACGCCGTAAAACATCAAAGCACAGCGTCTAGACCACAACAAAAATCCACATTCAACAAAATGTTTGAAGACTTATTTTCAAAATAAGCGGTGTTTTAAGGTTCTACATTTAAACTCAAAACCAATGCTTTAAATACCGCATGGAACCATCTGAATGAACGTCGGTATCTTATTATTCAACGAAGTTGAAGTCTTAGATGCTGCGGGGATTTCTTCGGGGATCCATGCATCGCTTTATATTGTGGCCAAATTGCATGACTTAGAGATTGCGAAGCAAACAGCAAAACGTATGGAATATGATGTGGAATTTGTTTAAGCAGATGTTGAAGCCGAATCATTTAGTAGACTAAAAACTGAGAAAATACACTGAAATAAAAAGGGAGATAATCATTCGAATATCCCCCTTTTTTGTGCTTTGCATAGCCACGTTTTGCATTTTTCTTTCGATCTACAAAAGTTTGGCTTTTGTTAAAATCGTTCATGTGTTTTGCCACAAAGTTGCGAACTTCAACTTCAGGCAGGACTTTTTTCTTTGCCATTTGCATTCACCTTTTGCCTATACAGCACCCTCGTGCTGTAGTGCATATATTGGTCTATTTTTAGATTTTTTCAAGCACTTTCCTATGACTTTTTGATACAGCTTAGTTAGTCTCAAGACCATAAAAACTTTGCTTTGCCACATTTTTCCCCTCTCCCAAAGGGAGAGTAAAATACGTTGCATTTAACTTGCGAAAGCCCTTTCCAGCAAACGCTCCACATCGACCATTTTGGCGTCCAACATCCCCACCACTTGCCCATGTTTAGCGCTATAACGGCTTTGAATAAAACCATTTGCTACATAGTCAGGCGCATAGCGTTTCAGTAAAACTGCTTGTGCAAGTACCGTTAAACGACTGACCAAACTGCGCCCCATAAATTGTAAATCTTCAGGCGATTGATGGAACAACCTGAACAAGTCCTGCAATTCTGTTTGCAAGCTTTCATCTGTACTTGCTGTACTGGCCAAATCTTTAAACAGCACCTCAATAGATTTAGGATCACGCCCAATCGCGCGCAGCACATCTAGGCACATAACATTGCCTGAACCTTCCCAAATGGTATTCACAGGTGCTTCTTTAAAAATGCGCGCCATGATGCCGTTATCAACATAGCCATTGCCGCCAAAAACTTCCATCATCTCACCAGTTAGTTCGACTGCACGTTTACAAATCCAAAACTTGGCTGCTGGGGTCATAATGCGTTTCCATGCCACAGACAAGGCATCATCTGATTCATAGCACTGCGCCAAATGGAAACTGAGCTGCGTCGCTGCTTCACTCTCTAAAGCCAAATCTGCCAAAACTGCACGCATTAAGGGTTGTTCAATCAAATGTTTACCAAAAGCCTGACGCTGACGGGTATAGGCAATGCATTGCACCAAAGCTTGACGCAGCATGGCGCTCGAACCGACCGAACAGGTCAGACGGGTATAATTCGCCATTTCAATAATGGTTGGAATGCCACGCCCTGCCTCACCAATCATAATGCCCCACGCATTTTTGAATTCGACTTCCGAGCTTGAATTACTGCGGTTACCGACTTTTTCTTTTAGGCGTTGCACCTGAATATTATTCTTCGTGCCATCTTCCAACCAACGTGGCACAAAGAAACAAGCCAAGCCATCTTGTTCGGTTTTTGCCACCACCAAATGCGCATCACACATCGGTGCAGAGAAAAACCATTTATGCCCCGTGAGTAAATAAGCTTTGCCTCGTCCTGTTTCTGCCACAGGCACAGCTATAGTTTCATTAGCACGTACATCCGAACCGCCCTGCTTTTCAGTCATGCCCATACCGAGCCAAATCGACATTTTCTGCGCAATCGGTACATCGCGTTCATCATATTCAGTCGATAGTAGTTTCTCTCCAATTTTGGCCCACAGTTCAGGTTCACGCTGAATGAGTGGAATACTGCCGAGTGTCATTGAATTTGGACATAAATTGCCGCACTCGACCTGCCCAGCAAGATAAAAACGTGCTGCCCACTCCACCCATTTTGTCTTGGAATTTGGCTGATTAAATGGATGTGCATGGGTATCAAACTGGCGGTTGAGTCCCATCCATTTATGCCATGAAGGATGAAACTCGATAAAGTCAGTACGGCGGCCTCGCGCATCGAAGGCATGTAAAATTGGGGTATGTTTGTTGGCTAAAGCCCCATGCTGAAAGTATTCACTCGAACCTGCCACTTTGCCCATTTCGCATAAAGTCGGCTGATCATGGCTGCTGCAGCGTTTTAAGATTTCATGTAAAACCGTATCGCTTGAAAATAGATTGTAGTTTTCTAGCTCATCAAATTGGTTGCTGATTTGATGCGTCATCCATGGCTGTTCTAATGTATTCATCGTCTATATTTTCCACTTGTTCTTGTTGGCTTTTCATTTCAGTATAGAGAAAATTTAAAGCATAGACGTTCGGTTTTCAGCGCTTAACAATATGAAGAATTCAGCCATTCAGATACGACGTAAGCCGCGTCAATCACGTGCAAAGCTCACACAAGAGGCATTGCAAGAAAGTTTTGTTCGGCTTTTGCATGAGCGCCCTGCCAGTCAAATTACCATTCGGGAAATTACCGACCTTGCAGGCGTTGGCTTAGGGACATTTTATGAATATTTTTCCAAGAAGGAAGATTTGATTGCGCTAACCATTCATTTGCATGTGAAACACAATGCCGAACAGATGAAAACTTATGCACAATCGCTGATGAAGTTATCCACAGATTTGGATTTTCAAGAGTATTTACAGCAAATTATCCACTTTCAAATTGAGCAAATTCAAGCGCAGCAGTTTTTATGGTCACAGGTGTTTTTGTTAGAACGGCAGATTTCAGATATTGAAAGTTACCGTAAGAGTTATGCCATGATGGTGCAAATGTGGCGCAGTATGCTTGAGCCATTTATACAGGATGATGAACAGCTCAAACAGATGGCTTTAAATATGCAGCGGGTGTGTTATGGCTTTGTGTCGCAAACTTTATTGATTGAGCCTGATTTTGGGGAGTGGGATGAATTAAAGCGAGATATAATTCATATGTTGCGCAATTAGACTTCGCGGACAAGTCTAATGACGTTTCAAATGCATCGATGAAAAAAAAGTCATGTTATTTACAAAAAACCGGCTCTTAAACCAGTTATTTTAGATATTTAGGAAATTCATTTTTACGGTAGAAGAAAATCATTCATCACTTTGTTCATCCGTCAATAAAAGTGCTTTAGAAGTTAAGCTTTTATTGCTAGCTTACTTATCTCATTTATACGCCTTTACAATGCTGGCCAGTTGTAAGCTCTTTAAAAATTCAGCCGTATATTTTGGACTATGGCCTAATGCACCCCGAGGATAGCCATTTGGGATCGCCTGATAGACTACTGGCAATTTTTATTTGCACACTTTCTGGTAATAACTTTGAGTACCAAGGTGATCGACAAATGGTCTGCGACGCCTTAAACAAACATCAGTGTTACGGTTAGGGTCATATATTCAATCGACTGCCGTTTTAAATAGCTTAGGGATGGCCTTAAGTCTGAATTTTTTAAAAGATTGGCTGAGGTGCTTGTTTTAACTAATTTTTTAGTTCTGATAAACAGCGTTTACGGGCCTGATTTAGTAAAGACTTCATATCTGGATAACCTGTTGATCTACATTGATCGATCTGCTTCGGCTGCTCCCAACAACACGATGGGGAAAAATGCCGCTACATTGGTATCTGGATTTGGATTGGTTTCTACGTATTCAGCAATACATTCATATTGATAACCACCCGGTGCCAAGGGTATTGCAGCTTTAAGATTCAATTCAAGCGCATCTTTTTGCCCCTGAGCTGCAACCGCAATAGCAGCTGCAGCACATTGACTATGCCCCATCAGCATCCAGTCTTTATTAAATTGCCTCGGCTTCCAAGAATGCAATGCACGCACAGAATGCACCAAATTATAAACTTAACTGACTACATTCATATGAGGGCGCAGTTTTGGCTTACCCAGTCCTTATAATCTGTTGCAACCACTACATAGCCATGCCTCAAACAACTGTCGATTGCACCATCTATGACTAGTTGCAAACTATATACAGGCCCATTGTATAATTACTTGAAGGAGCACTTGTATCAGCCACACAGTCGTGCCATGTGCTCATGCCAATACGGTCCAGTCTTGTTTAAGTGCTTATCCTTTTGGACGTAAAATATATCCCGAGGTCAAAATGGGTTCGCCATTAACCTCCTCAACTACGATATGCGATCACGTAAGGTTGCCTAGTATGTTGATATGATGTAGGAATCGATTCAAGCTGGAGTGACAACAGCTGACCTGACAACAATAAAGATAGGTGTGCCAACTAGCATCACCCCATAAAAAATTTATTTACAATTTTCTAAAACAACTTAGACCACTTGCCAATATTTCTTCAGCTGTATTTTTAGCTTATTTTAAGTATTAAATAATGTTTTTAATGTTAAAAAAGCTCTGCAATATTAACAACATAAAAAAGTCTTTCATTAACTATAATCTGCCAAAAAAAAATATCTGAAAACTAAAATCCATAATAAAATTATGGGTTTAAATATTTCGTCCTCTTCTACCTATCATAGCGATATATTTGAGTTTAATTCATCGATAAAATATTAAAACAAAATATATAAATAAATAATATAAATTCAATAACTTGATTCATCGAATTAACCATTTATTCAAAACTATTTTTCCATTTGTCAAAAGCCACAGAAAGCTTTAGAGTCAATAAGTATATAAAGATTTTTAAGCTTTTAACGGCTACAGTTTTATGACTTATCTTCGATTGATTGCTGCTTGAAAAATTTTAGAATGAGAGAAAAACTGTTGTCACATTGTCACTTTAAAATGAATTAACAAAACGGTTAAGGTCATGTGCTGTTGAGCGTGTTATCAATTGAAAGGTTATAACTCCCAACTTTAATACATGATTATAATAATGGAGATACTCAATGAGCGACGACGTTAAAAAATGTCCTGTCACCCACCTAACAACTGATGCTGGTGCTCCTGTTGTAGATAATCAGAACAGTATGACGGCAGGTGCACGTGGTCCTTTGCTTGCCCAAGACCTATGGCTTAATGAAAAACTCGGTAATTTCGTTCGTGAAGTAATTCCAGAGCGTCGTATGCATGCCAAAGGTTCTGGTGCTTTCGGTACGTTTACCGTGACTAACGATATTACCCAATATACCCGCGCTAAAATTTTCTCAGAAGTTGGTAAAAAAACTGAACTTTTTGCTCGTTTCTCTACCGTAGCGGGTGAGCGTGGTGCTGCAGATGCAGAACGCGATATTCGTGGTTTTGCCCTTAAATTCTATACTGAAGAAGGTAACTGGGATTTAGTTGGTAATAACACCCCTGTCTTCTTCCTACGTGATGCACGTAAATTCCCTGACTTAAATAAAGCAGTGAAACGTGATCCTAAAACCAATAAGCGTAGTGCAACTAATAACTGGGATTTTTGGACTTTACTACCTGAAGCTCTACACCAAGTTACGATTGTGATGTCTGACCGCGGTATTCCAGATGGTTACCGTCATATGCATGGTTTTGGCAGTCATACTTTCAGTTTTATTAATGCCAATAATGAACGCTTCTGGGTTAAATTCCACATGCGCACTCAACAAGGCATTAAAAACTTAACCGATGCTGAAGCTGAAGCGATTATTGCCAAAGACCGTGAAAGCTCACAAACCGATCTGTTCAATGCAATTGAACGCGGCGATTTTCCAAAATGGAAAATGTACGTTCAAATCATGCCTGAACTTGATGCAGAAAAAGTACCTTATCACCCATTTGATTTAACCAAAGTATGGCCTAAAGGCGACTATCCGTTGATTGAAGTGGGTGAATTCGAACTCAATCGTAATCCTGAAAACTATTTCCAAGATGTTGAACAAGCCGCTTTCGCACCAAGTAACTTGGTGCCGGGTATTAGCTTCTCACCTGACCGTATGCTGCAAGCGCGTTTATTCAACTATGCTGATGCTGCACGTTATCGCGTGGGTGTAAACCATTACCAAATTCCTGTAAATGCACCACGTTGCCCTGTTCATTCCAACCGTCGTGATGGACAAGGCCGTATGGATGGTAACTATGGTGCAACACCGCATTATGAACCAAACAGCTTCAGCCAATGGCAAGAGCAACCACAATACAAAGAACCACCATTGAAAATTACTGGTGATGCTGACTTGTGGGATTATCGTGAAGATGACAGCGACTATTTCAGTCAACCACGTGCATTATTCAACTTAATGAATGATGAACAAAAACAAGCATTGTTTAATAACACTGCTGGCGCAATGGGCGATGCACTCGACTTCATCAAATACCGTCATATCCGTAACTGTTACGCATGTGATCCAGCTTATGGTGAAGGTGTTGCAAAAGCATTAGGCTTAACTGTAGCGGATGCGCAAGCTGCTCGTGCAACTGATCCAGCTCAAGGTAATCCTGGCTTGCTTTAAGTTTTATCTTTGAATAAAAAACCACCTTTTAAGGTGGTTTTTTCTTGGCATTAAATATTCCAATTACCTTCTAATTAATCCTTAAACAATCAGTTTTTTGCCTTCATGCATGGTCAAAAATGGATTCATTAACTTTGATGTTTTACGCATGGCTTGATGTAAGTCATGCTCCGGCTGATCTCTAGCTTCATCGGTCAACTGAAAAGTCCGATAATGCATGGCCAATGAACATTTAGACTGTAAGTCTTTATGCGCTTGAAAAGCCTCTTCGGGATTCATATGCAAATATTTCATTAAACGACGTGGCTCATAAGCCCCAATCGGCAATAACGCCACACGCGGTGCGCCTAAGCGTGTATGAATTTGCTTGAAATGTGCGGCATAACCGGTATCACCTGCAAAGAAGAAATGCCCTGTGCTATGTACGATAGAAAACCCGCCCCATAAGGCATGATTTTGATCGCGCCATCCACGCCCTGAGCCATGCTGTGCCGGCGTATAGACGATGCGTAAATCTTCAAACATTTCCGATTGCCACCAATCAAGTTCAATGACATTGAAGTGTGTTGGCAAATAATAAGCATTGCCTAAACCAGTATAAATCGGCATAGCAAATTGTTCATGTAACCAATTCAAGGTTGCTAAATCCATATGATCATAATGATTATGGCTCAGTAAAACCCCATGAATGGTGGGTAATTCTTCTAAGGCAATGCCTGCAGGACAAGCACGTCGTGGTCCAGTCCCTTGACGTGGGCCTGCATACTCCGCCCATACAGGATCGGTCAAAAAATTATATGGCCCAATTTGAATTAGCACCGTAGCATGCCCAACAAACCATACCAACCAATCATCCATTTTAGCCAAAGGTCGATTTTGCGGAATGCTGCGCGAAGAAGCAAAAAACTGTTGGTATTCTTGCTCACGATCTACTTTCCATGTATCGCTTTTACGCGTCATGATCCATTTCAGCATATCTTTACGCGTAAACGCATCTGGATTTCGAAGGGTATTAAAGAATTTTTCCCCATTAAAATGGTCAGTTGCCAGATAATCAAATACAGGCTTCGTCCACGTATGTTTCATACAGCTTTTAGTTCTGATTTGAAACTGTGCTGATTGAGTTTTTTGATTCATGTGTATTTAAAATTCATTCACTATGCTGACAAACCTTGCAAAGTATTTAACCTCGCAGACCTATTGATCAAGACGACCTTTCATGCGCTCAAGCCAAACCTTCCGAGATTGAGGCTTGACAAAGAGTGCCACAATTTCAGGATGAAGCTGTTTAATTTGTGCTTCAATTCTGTTGACACAAGCTTCTATATCATCTGACGTTAAATTATCTTTAAATTCAAGACTCAAAGATGCCAAAACTTGATGTGCACCCATCTGCTCTGTTAACACCCCATTGGCAGAATGCACTGCTGGATCTTGCTCTGCAACCATCAAGACATTATGCCTCAATTGTGGGTCAGCAGTTTCTCCCATGAGCAATCCTTTAGTCTCACGTGCAAGTAAGATCGCTGAAATAGCGAGTACAACCCCAATTAGAATTGATGCCAGACCATCAAGCATTGGCATATTCAGCGCGTGTGATAAATAGATACCGATCAGGGCAATAAACAGACCAATCAGGGCTGCTGAGTCTTCAAATAACACGGTAAATGTCGTCGGATCTTTACTGCGTCGAAATGCTTCAAAATAGCCCTGTTTACCTTTGATTTTACGAAATGCTTTCAATGCCACAAACCAAGAGGTCCCTTCACACAAAATCGCAATACCTAATACGATATAGTTAATCATCGGATTTTGCATTTCTTCGGGGTGATAAATATGACTAATCCCTTGATAAATCGACACGATCGCACCCAAAGCAAAGACCATCAACGCCACAATAAAAGCCCAAAAATACAGCTCTCTCCCATAGCCAAACGGATGGCGTGCATTTGCTGGCTGCTGCGATTTTTTCATACCGTAGAGCAGTAAGATTTCATTTAAAGTATCAACCACAGAGTGAATAGCTTCACTCAACATGGCCGAACTATTCGTGATATAGGCAGCGACAAATTTCACCAGTGCAATCGCTAAATTGCCGAAGAGCGCTGCATATACCACGATTTTGTTAGATTCAGACATTTAAAATTGTCCTAAATTTATTTTTATCAAACAGATCTATTTGATTTTATAGCTCATTCCATAGTACTCAAACTGACTGTAGCTGTTGTTTGTTATTTTGTTGTTTTTACACCAACTGTCGATTGTTTCGACAATGCCATCATGTTCCATGTGAAACACGCTCTTTAGCGCAAAGGTATAGAAAAAAAAGGAAGCCGCAGCTTCCTTATAATTCTGTAGATGTACACGGTTCAACGTACTTTATTAAAATATTGCTCGCCACTCTTTCCAAAAGTACATCACAATACCAAACATCACGACCACGATTCCAACAAAGGCATTGGAGCTAATATGTTCACTGTTCAACGTCGCTCCCAAAACCAATGCTATGACAGGTGTCATCACATTACTGAGTGACACCGTTGATGCGGCCAAACGTCTTATCAGCCAGAAGTAACACAGCATTGCCACAATCGATGACATGATCATGGTAAAGACAAATCCAATCATTGCACGGCCGCTTGGCAATTCGGTTGGAAAATGCTGCCAAATAAATGGAATAATGAGCATCGATCCTAAAGCAGAAACAATCAGGGAACCGGTTGCCTGTGACATTGGCTTTAACGGTGCATTAATCTGCTTCACCCAAAAAATCGAACTAATATACGACACCATGCTGATTAGCATCAGTACAACGCCAATTGGATTGACTTTGCTATCAGCAGAATCTGCAAAGACAAAAGTTAGACCACCCACTGCAACCGCCATGCCCAACCACTGCAAAGCGACCAATTTATGTGTTTTTAAAATTACATGCCCAATCAAACCGGCAATTAAGGGTGAAAAACCAAAAATCAGTGCCATTAAACCTGAGGTGAGATAATTGGCTGCCAGATAAATAAATAACTGTGCGCCAATCAAATTCAAACTCCCTGCCACATAACTTTTTAATGAGGTTTCATCAAACGGCAAAGGATCATGCATCAATTTCAACAGAAACAGCGCAATAATAGATGCGCCGAAGTAACGGATAATCAACACCCACATCGGATGTATTTCCTGTACACTCCACACAATCGCGAGCGGCGTCGTCGCCCAAATCAGTACCAAAAGAGCATATATACTTGCCGTCAGCGGCAGTGAAGATTTCATTTCATTCTCAAATTTGATTGTTCTAACGACTTAACCTGAAACCCACTATTCAGATCTGGAACTACTCGTAAGACCAGTAACTAATAAAGTTTAAGACCAATTATTGCTCTCCACTTTATCAACTAAATTGGAGGCGGTATGAATGCCACCGATCGTTTGGGGTATATGGACTTCTCCTCAAACGATCAATAATCTCCCCTAACCACTCTTAAAAAAAAAGAGGAGGGAAACATCTAAACGAAATCCATTCTTCACAAAGACTACTCCCTCCTTTGAAAAAGGAGGGCTGGGAGGATTAAAACCGTTGAATAGATCTATATAAGCTAAAACTGTATACATGGACTACAAAATAGCTTTATAAGTGCGATGCTAAAACTAAAGACATAAAAAAACAGACCTACGTTACCGTAAGTCTGCTCCTCTTAGACATTCAGCTTACTTTACAAGTTTACGTAAATCTTGGCTTAAATCTAAATATTTATCCGCTTCAAACGCCGCATTCTTGCTAATCAATTTTTTCAAATGACGCATCTCTTTTGCAGCATTTACAGTGATACCACCCACGATTACACCGTCAGTAACACCAAATAAAACAAATGATGATTCTGCAGCTAATTCAGGATTAACTTCGCCACGTGCAATCCATTCGCTTGCAGCCATATCACCTACAAATTGATAGTTGATATTCAATTGATCTGTCCAGAACCACGCTGGATTTGGGGTTGGATGTTCAACACCCATTACATGACGAGCAAAGATACCTGCTTGCAAGTTCGCATTTTCCCAAGTTTCGACACGACGGTGGTTACCACAGTCACGAAGCTGAGTCGCAACGTCACCCGCTGCATAAATATCTGGATGCGAAGTTTGGCAGTTATCATTCACTTTAATAGCAAAATCAACGTCTAAACCTGCATCAACCGCAAGTTGAGCATTTGGCACAATGCCAATACCATAGATCACTGCATCGGCACGAAGTTCTTCACCGCCTTCAAGCGTGATCACTACTTCTTCGCCATCAAGCTTACAGTCAGCAATAGAAGTCGAAAGACGAACATCTACACCTGCAAGACGTTGCTGTGCCAATAAGAATTCACTTAAAACACGTGGAGATGAACGACCCATGACCATCGGACCCATTTCAATCACGGTCACGATACAGTCTTTAGAACGTGCTGAAGATGCAAGCTCAAGACCAATCACACCACCGCCGATCAATACAATACGGCGACCCGCTTGTAATACAGGCACCAATGCTTGTGAATCTTCAAGGTTACGTAAGGTATAAACGTGTTTACCCAAAGCATCGAAATTCGGTAAACGGCGTGCTGCACCACCGGTTGCTAGAAGCAACTTGTCAAATGCAACAATTTCGCCATTTTTCAGTTCAACTGTTTTCGCATCGCTATGGATTTTCACAACGCCATTGCCACGAATATGTTCAACACCGAGTTCTGCCAATTTTTCTTCTGACAGAATTTCGATTTTGGTCTCTTCAGGTTTTAGAATTACGTCTTTAGACAAAGGCGGACGTTCATAAGGAAGATGTGTTTCATCACCCACCAAAATGATTTTGCCTTCATACTTGTTCGCACGGAGTTCTAAAATGGCGCTAGCACCAGCTTGACCAGCTCCAACAATAACGATGGTTTCGATACCATTTTGGCTCATGGGTTTGTTCCTTATTTCAATTCTGCAGATACGATGCCGAAGCCCGCAATCCACTCACTAATGTCTTCGTAGCAATGTGTTGTCATGTCGTATTCGCCCACTTCATGTAGTGCAGCAAAAGCAGCCATCCAAGAACGAACTTCTTGACCACCACGACCGCCTTCAACACGAATTTCAGCTTCAGTCATCGCTTCAATGGCAGCAAAGTCAGCTTTGGCAAAAGTATCAAGCAATGCACGATCCCATTCTGGGTTTAAAGGCACTGCGACAGAAGTATCACCCGCTGCGAGTTTTTGACCGACAGCAATGATTTTGCCTTGACGTGTATTACGTGCCTCTTCAGTTGGATTACGACCTGCAATCAGGAACTCTTCCACTTCTGGTGGAACTGAACCCATTTGCGGCGTTGGTGGATCATGAGACAAACCACCTGTACCCAAAACAAGTACACGTTCATTCTCTAAGTTCAATGATTTAATGAACTGACCGACTGCACGACCCAAAGCGACTGTACGCTTGGTTGTTGGCATCGGTGCAGCTGCACCATTGATAAAAATTGGAATCGTTGGATAACGATCAAGCTTGCCACCACAAAGGAAATGTAATGGTTGAGTCACACCGTGGTCTGCCTGCATACGATAAGAGTATGCAACATCGACACCTTCATCCAATACGCGACGAACCAGACTAATTGCTGTTTCTTCAGGCACATTGATGTGGTCATTGTCTTTACCATAATCCCAATCACCTGCTGCTTTGGCACGAATACCGACGCAGAAAGATGGCATGAGGTCATAGAAGAAACCATTGAAATGGTCTGGACCAAAAGTAATGATCAATGTTGGATTATAGTCTTCAACTTCTTTAGCGAGTTTGGCAAAAGTTTCGCGAACTTTTTCCTCTTTGTATTTCTCTTGCGGAGAAGCGAATTCCATTAGGGGACTGTGCGATGCACAAATAAGTTTAACGGCCATGGGTGACTCCTAAACGGAAGGCAGCCAAGACGGCTGCCGAGTAAGTCCTTTACGGTTTTGGCGATTTAAATCTCGTCAAAGAAGCCAGCACGTGGTTGACGTAAACCACGGATACCCAGACCACATTCAGCATTAATTAAAACACCAGTTAATGGGCGGTTGTTTTGACGAGAAGCCAATAACACGTATGAACCAGTCATATCTTCAGGTTCGGGTAAGAAATTGAGCGGCATGCCGCGTGCAATCTTCTCAGGATCACGTGCATCGAGTAGACCGAGGTTTTCTTGGCCTAAAGAAGCAGCACCTTTGATGTTTACATTCATACCCGACGGAGCAACAGCGTTCACTCGTACTTTAGGCGCAAGCTCATAGGCTAATTCTTTCATAATCCCAACGCCAGCATGCTTAGACGCTGTGTATACAGGGCCTCCGCCTGCCGAATACAGTGCTGAGTTAGACAAAGTAAATATGATAGAACCTTCCGAAGCTATCAATGCATCAAGTGCAGCTTTGGCACCTAAGATGAGAGATTTGGTGTTAATACCCATAATCTCATCAAAAGCTTTTTCCAGCTGCTCACCTGAAGTATTGACGATATCGGCATAGTGATCCCAGATACCGGCATTACCCACGAAACAGTCGAGTTTACCGTAACGCTCTACAGTCGCTTTAACAGCGCGGACGTTGTCTTCATAGCTGGCCACATCACCTGCGATTGCCAGCACGCGGTCACCAAAATGTGCGTTCAGTGCATCGACTTTAGACTGTGAACGTTGAAGAACGGCCACTTGTGCGCCCTCTTCCAGGAAACGTTCTACCAGTGCCCAACCGAGACCTGAACCACCACCAGTGATCAGTGCAACTTCGCCTTGTAGCCAACCCATGATTACTCTCCTGCCATCTCTACGTATAAAGCACCATCTTCAACAATCACAGGGAATGTTTTGATCGGATCTGTTGCTGGTAAGCATAATGCTTGTCCAGTTTTCAGACAGAAACGTGCTGAATGAAGTGGGCATTCCACAGTACCGTCATCTTCAAGGTAGCCTTCAGACATAGAGGCATTACCATGTGAACAACGGTCGTTCATTGCGAAGAATTCTCCGCCATTGTTAAATACTGCAAGCGCTTCAATACCATTCACGCCACAATCTACTTTCAATGCATCGCCTTCGTCTAAGTCATCAACTTGGCAAACAAAAATCTTATTCATTAGAAGAACACGCTCAGGTTATGTGAGTTGTAAGTCACCTGATCAAGGGTAATCTTACGGTTGAAGATTTGGAAACCTTGCTCAGTGTCGACTTTGCGGATCTTGTCGTGACGCTTACCACAGTAGATCGTTACATCTTTCTCTTTCTGGGTGCGGTACAACAAGTACGTTACGTAAACGTCGTATTCGCCTTCAACTTCAGTCGCTTCAACAATCACATTTGAAACCATGTGCGTAGTACGTGAAGGAGGTTCTTCAGCCCAAGCCATACCTGTCTCTAAACGAGCTACTCGGCGTTCCAACAAATCTTTAGTATCGTTAAATACCCAAGTTGTTGGTGGCTCAATTGAACGACGACGGTCACGTGTTTGCGCGTTTGGTGTGGTGCGTAGCGTATAAGAAATATCTTCCGCTAACACAGCCAACCAATCACGGAACTTCCAATCATCAAGAAGCTTGGCTTCTTGATAAAGGAACTGACTAATTTGGTGATGGAGTTCTAAACTAACTTGACTCATTTCATAAGCTCCTTCTCATATTCGTCAGCCGCAGCTTCAACGTCTTCCCATTTTTCATGAATCAATAAATCTGCCCAACGGCGGTACATACCACGTGCTGCAGTTTCAGAGAAAATATAGTTAGTGATACCCGGGATACCATCTTCACGTACTTTCTCGTTACCTTTACCCATTTCCATAATGAGTTTGTTTTGACGCGCTTTGTAACCACGTAAAACTTTTTGGATTTCGATCCAGTTTTCAGAGTCATCTTGCTCCAGGAAGCCTGCAGGACCGAAGGCACGAGTTGCAGAACGTTCAAATGCTGCTTGTACATCTTCTGGCGCGTCCGCATCACAGATACAGAATGCCCAAACTTCAGTTTTGTTTGGACCACGTGGGTGCCATACACGAAGAGTCGCAGTACCGTTCAACCAAGACAATGTAGGGAACATGGTGTTGTGACCTGCAAGACGCAGCGCACGAGTTTCACCTAGGCGTTCTTTCACTTCTTCGTAAGTTTCACGGAAGTAGTTCGCTACTTCACCGTCAACCCATACGTTTGCATCTGGTTTCTCTGTGAAGAAGAAGCCTGAACCGTGACCACGTGAACCGTATTGGATCGCGTCTTTCGCAGTTTCCCAAACTGGACGAGCAGTTTGTGCAGCACCTAATTTCTTAGAAGATTCGTCGTCTGGTTTTGCACCAAGCACCTGAATTGCAGATGCGTGAGAGAACAACGCGTGATATTGGTCAGATGCGAACTGTTCAGCTGCAAATTTCCAGTTACACTCGATTTCCCATTTGTGTACACCACCCACAATCACAGTACCGCCTTCACGACGATCTACAACACCGTCCAGGTACCAAGCGATATCGCCCATGTATTCTTCTAGATCTGGCGTAGTTTCATCCCAGCATCCGAAAATCAGGCCTTTGTATGATTTAACACGGTTAACTTCTACCAGACCCCATTGTTCTTTACATGCACCATGTGGGTAAGCACGATCTTCAAGCGGGATGTCTTTTAGAGAACCATCAATACCGTATGACCAGCCGTGGTATGGGCAAGTGAACGCACGTGTATTACCACAGTCTGCGAAGCTTACGCGCATAGAACGGTGACGGCATTGGTTTAAGAATGCTTTGATTGAGCCATCTTTTTGGCGTGCCACGATGATTGGATCTTCACCCATGTAGGTATTGAAGAAATCGCCAGCCTTAGGAATTTGGCTTTCATGGCAAAGGAATAACCATGTACGACCGAAGACACGTTCAAGTTCTAATTCGTAAATGTCAGGATCTGTATAGATAGATGGCGTGATACGTCCATTTTGTGCATCGACTAAAGCATCGATTTCGCGCACATCAATTTTTCCACTCATGAAAAGCTCTCCTGTGACCATAAGGCACAAAGTAATAGACTCAACTTTTCAACGATGATGGATTTTAGAGCGATATTCGGGAAATATTTATTTTGTTTTAATTAAGAGATTTTATGGATTATTACGGTAGATTTTTTTTATAGCATTTTTTTTAAATTGCCGAGAACACCATTTATTTCGTGAATGGTAAAATAATCTTCACGCAATAGTTGTTTATAGATTATACTGAACGGACTTCTAAGTAAGACATTTTTTGGATTACTCCACGGGTTGATTATATGGAATTACGACACTTACGCTACTTTATTACTGTCGCTGAAGAACTCAATTTCAGTAAAGCTGCGTTAAAACTTTATACTGCTCAACCTTCTTTAAGCCAACAAATTAAAGATCTTGAAGAAGATGTCGGCGTAAAACTGTTGCACCGTACTAAACGTAAAGTTGAGCTCACAGAAGAAGGTGCCGTATTTCTAGAACAAGCACGTTTGACACTAGCTCAAGCAGACAAGGCCGTAGCGATGGCACGTCAGGTTTCACAAGCCAAACAGCAGATGCTGCGCATTGGTTTTGTCCCTGTCGCAGAGATGAAAATCTTCCCTTATGTGCTGCCAAATTTACGTGTTCAGAACCCAGAACTCAAGATTGAATTACTCAGTTTAAATAACCGTGATCAGATGAAATTGCTGCAAAAAGGTGAACTGGACATCACTTTTACCCGCAATAACTTCCACAGCGACGAAATTGAAAGTCAGTTTGTACTGCGTGAACCGCTGATCTTTATTTTACCCAAAGATCACCCTTTAGCGAAGTACGAGCGCATTCCAGTTAAAGCATTGAATGGGATTGATTTTATCATTCCTGCACGTGAACAATCTGGCACGTTGCATGAAGCCATTTTGGACTTTGCTTCGACCCATGATATTCAATTTAATATCGTGCAAAAAGCCGACAATATCCTGTTTAACATTAACTCCATCGGCATGGGCTTAGGCTGCACGATCCTACCGGGATACATCGCGCCATTGACCATGAACAATACGGTGATTCGTCCTTTAGATGTCGAATTACCGTATCTAGACTTGTATGTAAGTTACCGAAAAACGGCGAGTTCTGTGGCTGTAGATAAATTCCTTGAACTGCTAACCAAAGTTTTTTATCTCGATATTAATCGCGAACAGCGTTAATTTTCGCCAAGTCATAATTTATAGATATAGCACCATTATTTTTAAAATGAATAATGGTGCTTTTTTTATGGCTAAAAAGTCGCTTTTTTAATCGTTTAAATGTTTTAATCGACGCATTTTATCTATCATGCATATCGACTTGATGGAAAATAACTTATAAATTTTAGTTTAGACATTGATAAAAATTGCTAAAAATTGCCGATTTACAACTTAAGTCTAATAAATAATTCCCCTTCCCCAACCATTCAGATGAGCTTATTTTATGCCTTTTTACTGATTTAGACCGTACACTGTCGACCCATTAATGAGAATAATACTCATTTAAAGTATTTCTTTCAAAAGATTTATATAAAAAAAAGGATGGCAAAACCATCCTTTTTTTGAATTTCATGTCAGTGACAAGAAATTACACACCACGCGCTTTTAAATAATCTTTAATCACGGTGTTGAATTCTTCTGCTTTTTCAACTTGTGACCAGTGACCACATTGGCTAAAGATATGCGCATCCGCATTTGGAACTGTGTTCAAAATATCCCACGTACGAGATACTGGAATCACCACGTCTTGTACACCGTGAATCAACAATACTGGCACAGTAATGTCTTTCATTTTTTCAAAGTCGAGTGGGAATTCGAAACGGTCACGGTCGCGTGCGCCAACAACATCCATCAAACGATTTGATGCATAGTCATTTGCAGCAGAAGCGAAACGTACTTTTACCAATTCGTCTGTGATCAAGTCTTTGTTTACAACAAACATAGACAAGGTTTTCTTGATGCCTTCTTCGGTTAATACAGGGTTTGCATGTGCTTTAAGTGCTGCAGTTTGTTTAGCACCGCCTGTACCCATAGACACGATACCCAATACACGTTCTGGATAGTCCAAAGCCATTTGGAATGCTAACCAGCCACCGAGTGAGTTACCCACTAACCAAGTTTTTTCAATACCTAGGGCATCTAACGTACGTACAGCGTGATCAACCCAAGCACGGATACCATAAGCAGTATTCGGTGCAACAACAGTTTGACCATAGCCAATCGTATCGATAGCGATACAACGAGCTTGTTCACCAATTTGTGGAAGGTTTAACCACCAGTTTGCCGCAGCAGATACACCTGTACCTGAACCGTGTAAAAATAGAATTGGTGTGCCTTCACCCACTTCGTGGTAATGCGTTAATTCGCCTTCAGCAGTTTCAATCCATTTATCTTCTAAACCAAAGAATGAATCAGTTGTATAGTCAGGAATCTGAACAGTGCTCATACATGCTCCTCGTATTGCGTAGAGCTTATGTTTCAATCCATAACGGATTTAAACACAAGGGGGACTCTTTTGGATTTTGTGGTTTTTACAGTCTCATATTACCTGTTCAGCCACTGCTAACTGATACATATTTACGATCATAAACAACAAATAGACTATAATTTAAGTTATTGTTTTTAAATACATAACTCAAAAATATATCCATAAAATCTTTGAGGTATTTCTTTTTTAAATAAACCAGCGAATAAAAAGGGAAGCAATGAATCCACTTCCCTCTTTTTTATCCTGAGAAATTAGAACTTATAGGTATAAGTTGTCGCGACACGGTACTCTTGCAAGTCAGATTTGTAATCGAAATCGGCATCGATATACATTGCCTGGAAGCCTAAGCCCTTCAACTTACCTTCAGGCACGGTGTAGTTCACGATTAAGTTAAGCTCATCAGATTTTTGATCTTTCAGGATGCCATTTGCAGTACCAATTTCTGCATCAGAACCTGTAAAGTAAACCGCTGTAGCATTTAGGCCTTTCGCACCAAGCTCTGCAAAGTCATAACCATACGTAAAGCCCCATGATTTTTCATTTTTTGCAGTAAATGTTGCTATACCCCAGTTGACTAAGTACGGCTGCGGCACCCATCCACCCAGTGTTGGGAATGCATTATCACCAAACATTTGTTGATAACCCAAACCAAAGGTATGCGAACCGTAATTCACTTTCGCACCAACCGATAACGCTTGGTTATCAATTTCGCCATATAGTTTGTCACCCGAATCCGAGTTATCGAAGTAACGGATATGGCTATCCAGTTTGGCTTTGTCACCTAACTTGGTTTTATAGTTCGCGCCGACATATTGCTGTGTGTAGATGTCTTGAACATCGGCATACCAGTAGCTACCACCAATTTCAGGTGTAAATTGATGGTCAATACCCGCAATATACATACCATCAGAAGTTGGCCCAAGATCATAATGACCTATGGTGCCATCTGGTAATCTTTTACCTGGAGCGAACATTGATAAATCACGGAATTGGTTGTCATAACGGTTATTGATCCCGTCAATGTATGCCAAAGTTAACTTGGTATCTTTAATCTCTTTCGATTCTAACCATGCACCGCTATAAGTCGTCATTAGCTGACGAGATGGATCGAAAACCAACACTGGAGACACTGGTAATAACTCACCCACTTTCAACTCAGTTTCAGATACTTTGGCTTTAAGGGTCACGCCCACTTTACCAAAGTTATCTTTTGATTCTTTACCATCGTGCGGCAAGATCCAGTCTGGGTTTTTATCACGTGCATTAAGTTTAAATGCATGTTGAACCAAAAGGTCAGCACCCACTTGAATACCTGCACCAATATCTTGATACCCTGACTTGGCATCCAAAGTCACACCCTGTGACCATGAACCCCAGTTACCCGCCGGATTTTCTTTAATTTGACGGTCTAAGTAGAAGTTTTTAAATTTCAATTGTACTTGGCTGTCGTCAACAAAGTCCGCATAAGTTGCAGATGTTCCTAATGTTGCTGTCGCAGCAAGAATTGCTATCCATAAATTTTGACGACGCATGGCTTATTTCCCAGTAATCAAATTAAGCTATGGCACCATCATGCTCAACAATACCTTGGAAAAAAATCCGACTACAGTATTAAGGTTTATCAGGCTTTTGTACAACTTGAACTTTGGAAGCTATTTCTGCTTATTTTCCTTAGAGATTAAAACAATAACTCTTTTTTATCATTTAGAACGACTGATTAAATTAACCCCATGTTTTATTAACGTAAAATTTAAAGTTTTTTATTTTTCGCAATTACATACGCTGTATTAATTGCTTTTAAGTTTAATCAAAGTTTTCTACTGAGATTTATCCTTATTTAAGTTATAAAATTTAGCTATCACATAATATTTAATTTATATAATCATCAACAGCTTAAAGTTAAATTTTACTACTATGGCTGCTCGAAATCAGCCATTGGTTCGTAAGACTTTTCTTATTTCAATCCGCTTTCTATGCATCAATTCAATCTCAACTAAAAACCAAGCCCATATAGTCAGTTGAGACATAAAAAAAGCGCCCATTTCGGGCGCTTTTTGATTTAAAGCAAATTAAGCATTGGCTTCTTTTGCTTTAGACATGGTCAATGCCAAATCTTCGATCATATCTTCTTGACCACCAACAGTACCACGACGACCAAGCTCAAGAAGAATTTCACGCGCAGAAACGCCATATTTCGCTTCAGCACGTTTCGCGAATAACAAGAATGATGAGTAAACACCGGCATAACCTAAAGTTGCTGCATCACGGTCAGCACGGATCTGATGTGTCATCATTGGTACAACCAATTCTTCAGCAACGTCCTGAACTTTGAACAAGTCTACGCCAGTGTCCATACCCATACGGTTCGCCACTGCAACAAATAGTTCTAGTGGTGTATTACCTGCGCCTGCACCTAGACCCGCAGATGCCAAGTCGACACGGATCGCACCCGCTTCAACAGCCGCAACAGAGTTTGCCACGCCCATACCTAAGTTATGGTGACCATGGAAACCGAGTTCAATCTCTGAACCCAAGTTTGCACGTAAGATACCTACACGGTCAGTCACATCTTGAGGAAGCATGTAACCTGCAGAGTCTGTTACATAAATACAGTTTGCACCGTAAGACACCATTTTTTGTGCTTCTTCAAGTAATTTTTCAGGTGTTGCCATGTGCGCCATCATCAGGAAGCCCACAGTGTCCATACCCAGTTTACGAGCAGCAGTAATGTGCTGTTCAGAAACGTCTGCTTCAGTAGAGTGAGTCGCTACACGAATAGTTGCTACACCTACATCATGTGCCATTTTCAGGTGATCAACCGTACCGATACCAGGAAGTAAAAGTGCAGATACTTTCGCTTGTTTCAGGTTTGGAATCACCGCTTTCAGGTATTCTTCATCAGTTGCAGCTGCGAAACCGTAGTTCACAGAGTTACCGCCAAGGCCGTCACCGTGTGTTACTTCAATCAGCGGTACACCGGCATCATCCAGAGCAGTTGCAATCGCAACCATTTGCTCAGGTGTAGTTTGATGGCGCATGGGATGCATACCATCACGTAAAGTCATATCATTAATAATAATCTTAGACATGAAGGTGCTCCTTAAGCTTCAACTGCATTTAAAACACGTTCTGCGAACATTTCTGCGGTACGTGCAGCTGCTGCAGTCATAATGTCGAGGTTACCTGCATATTTCGGCAGGAAGTCACCCAGACCTTCAACTTCAAGGAAGATCGATACGCGGTTGCCATCAAATACTGGACCATTCACCAGTTTGTAACCTGGTACGTATTTTTGAACTTCTTTGATCATCGCATGTACAGATTCAGTGATCGCTGCCTGATCTGGCTCACCTTCTACTAGACAGTGAACAGTATCACGCATCATCAGTGGTGGCTCAGCCGGGTTAATGATGATGATCGCTTTACCTTGTTTCGCACCACCGACTTTCTCAATTGCACCAGCAGTAGTACGTGTGAATTCGTCGATGTTTTTACGTGTACCCGGACCCACAGATTTTGTTGAAACTGTTGCAATGATTTCGCCATAGTTCACAGGCTGAACGCGAGAAATCGCTGCAACCATAGGAATCGTTGCCTGACCGCCACAAGTTACCATATTGACGTTTGGCACTTCACCTTGTTCAAGCAATGCTTCAAGGTTGACAGGTGGTACGCAGTAAGGACCAATTGCAGCAGGTGTTAAGTCAATCATTAACACGCCAAGTTCATTTAATTTGCGGCTGTTTTCAGCATGAACATAGGCAGAAGTTGCATCAAATGCGATTTTGATTTCGTCTTCAATTACGTGTGGAAGTAAACCATCTACGCCTTCAGCAGTGGTTTTTAAACCCATTTTAGCAGCGCGAGCCAAACCTTCAGACGTCGGGTCAATACCAACCATCCATACTGGTTCTAAAAATTCGCTGCGTTGAAGTTTGTAAAGCAAGTCAGTACCAATGTTCCCTGGACCGATCAATGCACATTTAATCTTTTTCATGAATGTGTACTCTTAAAAATTCCGTAAAACCCAAGCTTATTTCGCTGCAAATGCTGCAGTCACAGAACCAAAGCCTTCAATTTCAACTTTGAATTCATCACCAGGATTTGCCACAACCATTGGGCCTAAGGCACCGGTCAATACGATGTCACCTGCAAGCAATGGACGACCACGACGAACCATTTCGTCAGCCAACCACACTGCTGCATTTAATGGGTTAGAAAGACACGCTTTACCCACACCTTGTGAAACCACTTCTTCACCACGAGTCATGACCATTTTGCAATTTACAAGGTCAAGATCTGCAAGTTTTACAGGCTTAGAACCCAGTACAAAACCTGCTGAAGATGCGTTATCTGCCACAGTATCAATCAACGAGATTTTCCAGTTTTCGATACGGCTATCAACCACTTCAATAGCAGGCAGTGCATATTCAGTTGCACTAATAATGTCTGCATAGGTGTGTTTTTCTTTGGTCAAGTCTTGGTTAATCACCAAAGCAATTTCTGCTTCAACTTTTGGCTGAATCAATAAACCAGCAGGGATTTCTTCACCATCGCCATACGCCATGTCAGCAAACAACATACCGAAGTCAGGTTGATCAACACCTAACTGCGCTTGTACAACTTTTGAAGTTAAGCCAATTTTACGACCTACAAGGCGACGACCTTCTGCCACCGCACGTTTGGTATTCACTTCTTGAACGGCATAAGCAATATCTACATCAGCACTTTCACCACCAAGTTGTGGACGGATCGGTGCAATCGCAGCCTGATTTACTTCCGCATCGCGTAATGCTTGCGCAACTGATTCAACAACAGCAGAATTCGACATCAATGTTTCCTTAAACTGCAAAAATTGGATGCACAACGTGTTTCATCCCGATCACCATCAAAATCAAAGTGATGAAAGTCATGTCAGGATTCGCTTAACGCATTTCACTTGACATACTACACGTTATGTTTAGATGCATTTAGCATCGAGATTTTAGAAAGTGAATACCAATACTTATTTTATTTATGACTATAGCTATTAGCTATAAATTAATCATTATTTATTATTAATATTCAAAAACTTAAGTCAAAATAATTAAATAAAATTCACTATTTTTTTCGCCCTTAAATCTGAATCTCTACTAAAAAACTTGGCTTATACGACTAAAAGATAAGATTAAAAGATTATTTTAGCGTCAGGCCAACTTTTACGCATAGGTGTTCAATTTCATCTGATTTAGTTTAATAAATTGAAAATTTAAAAATAAATCAATAAACAACAATAAGATAAAACCAAAAATTCAAACAAAAAATCTATTCCAGCTTGTGGTAAAAGGCCAAATAGTTGCGCTCAACTTTTTAAGGTAAATTTGCTAGAAGACTGCTTGTTATTGTAGAAAAATCTAGTGTTATTACTTTTTTAAATAATTGAATTTACTCATTTCAACAAGTAGAGCTTGCGTTACTATTCATTTGGTAACAAAAAAGGTGAAAACAAATTTCACCCTTTTTACTCGTTTGTATCTAAAACTATACAGCTAGACGTAATTTCACGTGTTCTAGTAGAAATTCAGTCAAATCACCTACGCTATGTGCAATATGTAAGGGTTGAAAACACTGGAGTGTTTCTACAGTATGCACTCCATAGCTCACGCCTACACGTGGCATCTGAATATTGAGGGCCATTTCTAAATCATACGACGTATCACCAACCATAATGGCTTGATCGGCACGTAGTCCTGTTTCCGCCAAAATTTCTGCCAACATCAACGGATCTGGCTTAGATTTGGTTTCACTGGCTGCACGTGTCGCACGAAACAACTCATGACTTTGCGTTTGAGCCAAGACACGGTCTAGACCTTTACGACTTTTTCCTGTTGCAACAGCCAATTGTAGACCGGCATCGCGTAATTCCTGCAACATATCCGCGACACCATCAAACCACATATCCCCTTTGGAATGGGCCACATAGTGATCGGCATAACTTTGCAAAATGTCGCTGTGCAATTCAGGAACCGTCGGAAATAACCGCTGTGCGACTTCCGGCAGACCTAAACCAATAATACTTTTCGCATCAGCATCGGTCAGCGGCTGTGAATATTGATCTGCTGCAAATTTTAAACTCGCTACAATTTGACCCACAGAATCAAATAAAGTGCCATCCCAATCGAAAATGACTAGTTTTACAGCTGAGTTCATACGTTTTCCTAGATTTGATTCAGTGTTTGGTAATTCAGATTCTGGAGTGCATCAATTTATTTACCTCACCCCGGCCCTCTCCTTAAAGGAGAGGGAGAAAGAAAACTTACGAAGCAGTCCTGCTCAGGGAGAGAAGTCTCGTATTTAAAACTTACTCGTCATCTTCTGAAGACTTCACCACTTTGTCGGCTTTTTGCGCGCGTAGCTGCGCCACAAGGCTTTGCATATCTTCTGGCAATGGCGCTTCAATGGTTTGGTAACCCGGAATTTCTAAACGCATAGCATGTAGACATAAACGACGTGGCTTTGGACCACGGTATTCAGTTTCATGACCGTATTTTTCATCGCCCACCAATGGATGACCAATACTTAAACCATGTACACGGATCTGATGGGTACGGCCCGAAAGTGGCGACGCATACACCAATGTGGCATGCATAAAACGTTCTTTCACATTCCACAGTGTCTTCGACTCTTTACCTTCTTTAGGTGATACACGTACACGACGCTCGCCATTCGCCAATTCATAACGATGCAAAGGCTGATCAATCAGCTGTTTATCCAAACTCACCACGCCTTTCACCACAGCAGCGTAGGTTTTTTGGATTTTGTGCTCACGCAACATGTCTTGCAGGCTTTTTAACACGCTACGTTTTTTCGAAATCATCACCAAACCAGAAGTGTCGCGGTCAATTCGGTGAATCAGCTCTAGGTATTTCTTCCCTGTAGCGGCACGTAAACCTTCGATCAAGCCATACGCCACACCACTACCGCCGTGAACAGCAATACCAGAAGGTTTGTTTACCACCATTAAGCCTTCATCTTCATACACCACACGGCTCAGTAAGCTTTGCGCGACTTTGTCCGATACGGGAACCGCAGACTCATCTTTTTGCTCATAGCGAATTGGGGCAACACGGATTTGGTCACCAATATTGAGTTTGGTTTCTGCTTTGACACGTTTTTTATTGACGCGAACTTGGCTTTCACGAATCAGACGATAAATGCGACTTTTAGGCACACCTTTCAGACGACTAAACAGGAAATTATCAATACGTTGACCCGCCTGATGCTCGTCCACTTCAAACCAGGTGACGCTTTGCCATTCTTGCGTAGAATTCATACAGTTACTGTGACCTAAAAAAATACTAAAATTGATTAAAAACTGATCATTCAAGCTATACTTTTCGCAAGAAACATAAGCTTAGCCCATAGGCAGATGATGCAAGGTTTGATATAGTCAGCGCACGGAAACCACCGTAACTGAGTAAAAGTTGATTCATTTCAGTATTTACTGTCATTGAACTTTCAAGCAATTACTCATTTAGCTCGGAAAGGTCCCAAAAGAATTATGCCGACGCCGAAGGCTTATTATATCGGCAAAACTGCAAACTGTTGCGTTTAATTGTGCCGTAGGTACATAAAACAGTTTGCCCCAAAAAAATATGTGCCAACCAAGGTTGGTTTTTAAACGTAAACTGATACACATCAGACCAGTCGCTCCCTGGAAATCGTGTTCAGGCCACAACGTTTGATGCATTGGATCTGCACAGTTTGTAAAGGTACGATGATAATTCCGTATCAAGACGCTCTATCAGATATGAATGGATGCTCTTCGAGCAATGTGACAGTGAAAGTTACTCACATCCAATGCACCGTTTGTCCGCCAGTGAAACGCGTTCAGGTGACTTTAATCGTTTAAAAGATTGAAGCCGTATTGCCATCATCAATACGTGAATCAAAAACCGTTGCCCACCCAAAGAAGGTCGGTACACATGCACAGATGATGTTTTTCGATCTGTGCAACTTGATCCATGCTATCTGATGCTCGCTACGAGTCAGGCGATGTTCTTCTGTGTATCACTATTAGGTGTTACACCCATGAAACGTATGTTGATTAATGCAACACATGCCGAAGAAATTCGCGTTGCACTTGTCACTGGTCAGCGTCTTTACGATTTTGACTTAGAGAATCGTACCCGTGAACAAAAAAAATCGAATATCTATAAAGGTCATGTGACTCGCGTAGAGCCGTCTTTAGAAGCTGTATTTGTTGAATACGGTGCAGGTCGTCAAGGTTTCTTGTCGATGCGCGAAATCGCTAATTCTTATTACAAAGCAGATCCTCGCCAAACTTCAAACATCCGCGAATTGATCACTGAAGGCACTGAGCTTTTAGTTCAAGTGGAAAAAGAAGAACGTGGTAATAAAGGTGCTGCCCTTTCTACATTTATCTCACTTGCTGGTCGTTATTTGGTTTTGATGCCAAACAACCCGAAAGGTGGCGGTATTAGCCGTCAAATTTCAGGTTCAGTTCGTGAAGAATTGAAAGAAATGTTGGCGTCTTTAAATGTCCCTCGTGGCATGAGCGTGATTGTACGTACTGCTGGTATTGGTCGTTCTCAAGAAGAACTCCAACTTGACCTTCAACACTTGCTTGACCTTTGGGCACAAATCCAAAGCACATCAAGTTCAGGTCCATCACCAATGTTGGTTCACCAAGAAGCCGGTGTGGTTACACGTGCGATCCGTGACTATTTACGTGATGATGTTGCTGAAATTCTGATTGACTCTGAGCAAGCGTATAACGAAGCCTATAACTTTGTTAAAGCGGTGATGCCACGTCAAATCGACAAATTAAAAACCTATACTTTAAATGAACCGTTATTTGCTCATTTTGGTATCGAAAGTCAAATCCAAACGGCCTATGAACGTGAAGTAAAACTTCCTTCTGGTGGTTCAATTGTGATTGACCAAACTGAAGCATTGGTTTCAATTGATATTAACTCTGCAAAATCAACACGTGGTAGCGATGTAGAAGATACAGCGCTAAATACCAACCTTGAAGCTGCAGAAGAAATTGCTCGCCAATTACGTTTACGTGATATCGGTGGTTTAGTTGTGATCGACTTCATCGACATGACCAAAGACCGTAACCAACGTATGGTTGAAGCTAAACTTCGTGAAGCAACACAAAGCGACCGTGCACGTATCCAATTCGGTCAATTGTCACGCTTTGGTTTGATGGAAATGAGCCGTCAACGCTTACGTCCATCGCTTGAAGAAGCCACAGGTTATGTGTGCCCACGCTGTCATGGTACAGGTATGGTACGTGACCTACGCTCTTTATCACTTTCAATTATGCGTAAAGTGGAAGAAATTGCGCTACGCGAACGTCATGGTGAAGTTCAAGTTGAAGTGCCTGTTGAAATTGCTGCATTCCTATTGAATGAAAAGCGTCACAGCCTTGTATATCTTGAGCAAACTTCAAATGTTCGTGTGACCGTACTTCCACACCCTCACCTTGAAACACCACATTACGAAATTTCGTATAACCCTGAAGGTTTTGCACCGACAAGCTATGAACGCACTGAAGCAACACGTTCTAGTGAAAAAGAATTGGGTTACGAAGCATCTGAGTGGCATTTAGGTGAAGAACAGGCCGCTGCTGCTCAGCAACAAGCACCTGTACAACAACAAGAAAAAGGCCACAAAAAGAATAAGCAACAACCTGTTGCTGCTCAACAAGCACCTGCACAAGTTGCAGCTCCTGCTGCATCATCTAGTCCATGTGCATGGTTAGAAAACTTATTTGTTCAAAAACAAGCTGCAACCGTTGACCAGTCTCGCACTGCAAACAATGCTGCTGCTGCAATTGAACAAATGGTGAATGGCGGTGCTGCAAGCCGTGGCCAGTTTGGTCAAATTACCCCTGCATCGGCAGCGCCTGCTGTTGTCGCAGATAATAATGCTTACCTTGCACCTTCTACTGTTGTGCATAAACAAGAACGTGACAGCCATTCAGAAAAAGCTGAACGTGAAGAAAAACGTCACAATAAAAAGCGTACTAAGCATAAAGAACCACGTGAACAAGAAGCTCAACTGCATCAAGTTCATGAAGAAGTGTTACAACCTTCACGTCAAGACCGTCAAGAACAGCGTAATAACGAAGCACGTCAAAACGAACGCCAAGAGCAACGTTCTGAACGTCAAGAACCGCGCCAAGACAACCGTCAAGACCAACGTGAAAACCGTCGTAACTCACGCCGTCAACACAACAACGAACAAGTGCAGCAAGATGTTCAAAACAATGAACAACCGCAGTCTGTTCCGCGTCGCGACCGCAACAACCAACAACGTCCAAATCGCCCAAATCGCCACCGCGATCAAAGCGTATTGAACGAGCAAGCGATTGCTCAGGAAGTTGCAGCTGAGCAACAACCTGAAAACCGCAATCAACGTCAACCTAAAGTTGAAGTTGTTGATGCACCACGTCAAGACGTGATGCCAACAGTACTTGTGGTGAATGTTGATCAAGCTCAAAGCGAAATCGTAGCACTAAATACTGCTCCAGCAGTTGAAAAAACTATAGAAACCCCAGTTGTCGAAAAGGCCGCTGTCGTTGAAGCAGCAAAAGTGGAAAAACCTGCGACTGAAACAAAAGAAGCAGCGCATAAACCACAGCATGCACAGCAAAAACCGTCTCGTGCAAGCAATGACCCACGTCAACGCCGCCGCGAACAGCGTGAAGCTCGCGCTCAACAAGCACAGGCTCCGAAAATTGCGCCATCTCAAGTGCCGACACTAAGTCAATACACTGTAAGCAGCTTGATTAAGCATGTATACGGTGAAGACTGCTCTGTACTGATTGAGCAATTTGGCTTAATTCCAACATTCAACCGTGCATTGCAAAAATTCACGGAAGAATATGCCGCGACTTTGACTACACCCGCAGCTGAAGCAGCTGTAGAGAAAAAGCCTGTCACTCGTGATGTTCAAGTTGCAAAAGCTGCACCTGAAGCTGAACCAGCGCCAATGTTGGATTTGACACCACCAAAGCCTGTGTCAGATAAACGTGTTGCTAATGACCCACGCGAGCGTCGTCGCCTTGCTAAACTTGCCGCTGAACAAGCGAAACACGACCAAGCAAAAGCACATGCTGAGGTGGAAGCTACGCCTGTCGCAGACACTGCTGTTGAGGCGCCTGTAGTTGCAGAAGCTAAAGCTGCTACAGTTGAAGCCAATGTATCCGACGTTGCAGTTCAAACTGAAGCACCTGTGCCCGCTCAAGCTGAAGTACCGACACCCGTTCAAGCTGAACTGGATGTGAGTGCGCAGCCTGAAAAGACGGAAGAAGTGTCTGAAGCTCCTACTAAACCAGTAGAAGAAAAAGCTCAAGCCGTTGAAGCGGAACAAAAAGTTGAGGTTCCTGTAGACGAGAACTCGGCCGCTGAAGGTGAAAAACCTGCACGCCCTCGTCGTCCTCGCGGTCGTCCACCGAAAAAAGCAAACACCGCAACTGAGCAGTAATTTGCTATTTTGCAGGTGAATAAAAAAATCCAGTCATTTCGGTGACTGGTTTTTTTTTGATACTTTTGTCAAATTAGGTTGATTGCACTAGATCGAAACGATTAAAAGACAATTGTAGAATTTGCTGCAAATTTCATTGCAAAGAAATAGACCGTATCGGATTACGAAAAATAAATAGGATTCACATGAGCCAAACTACACAACACGACCTTATTGGGATTGCTGATGTTGCAGCAAAAATTCCCGCGTTCATTAGCAAAGTACCCAACCTGTTGAGTGGTCTAAAGCAAGCCTATTTACGTACCCCAAATACTTCCGCAGGCTTAGGAATTGCATTTGAAAAAGCCGTAAAGCGTAATCCCAAAGGTTATGCACTTTATTTTGAAGAGCAAAAATATACCTATAACGAATTAAATGAATGGGCCAATCAAATTGGTCACTATTACCTAGCACTCGGTGCAAAAAAAGGTGATGTGATTGCAGTGATGATCGAGAACCGATCTGAACTCGTGGCAACTATCGTGGCATTAGCCAAAATTGGCGTCACTAGTGCCTTGGTCAACACCTCACAAGTCGGCAAAGTCCTGACACACAGTATCAACTTAGTAAACCCAATTGCGGTAATTGTGGGCGAAGAATGCTGTCAAGCCGTAGAAGAGATTCGTAATGATCTCAGTGTGGCTGCAGATCGTTTACATTGGTTCGCAGATCAGGCCACCCGTGTAGATGCCGGTCAAGCACCTAAAGGCTTCTTAAATCTTGCAGAAGCGATTGATGAATTTCCAAAATTCAACACGCCAACCACTGCAAGCGTAAAAGGCAAAGACGGCCTATTTTATATCTACACCTCTGGGACAACAGGCTTACCTAAAGCGGTGATTTTCACCAACAGCCGTTGGACTTTGGCTTATGGAACATATGGTCACGTCCTCAATTTGAACAAAGATGATGTGATGTATGTGACCTTGCCGCTCTATCATGCTACAGGTACTGTGGTTTGTTGGTGTGGGGTGATTGCAGGTAGTGCTACCCTTGCCCTGCGCCGCAAGTTCTCGACCTCTTCATTTTGGAAAGATGTACAAAAATTTGATGCATCAGCCATTGGCTATGTGGGCGAACTTTGCCGCTATTTGATGGATGCTCCACATTCAGACCTTGAAAAAGGCCATCGTGTGAAAAAAATGATTGGTAACGGCATGCGACCAAACATTTGGGATAAGTTTAAAGAACGCTTTGGGGTCGAAGAAGTCCTTGAACTCTATGCATCAAGTGAAGGCAACGTCGGCTTTAGTAATGTGTTTAACTTCGATAACACTGTTGGTTTTTCACCAACGCCTTATGCCATTATTCAGTTTGATAAAGAAAAAAATGAAGCTGTACATGATGCTAAAGGTCGCTGCATTAAAGTGAAAAAAGGCGAAGTCGGCTTACTCATCGGTAAAATTACCCGTCGCTCACCTTTCGATGGCTATACCGACACGGAAAAAAACAAATCCGTCATTATGAAAGATGTGTTCAAGCATGGTGATTCATACTTCAATACTGGCGACTTGGTCCGTGACATTGGCTTCCGACATGCTCAATTTGTCGACCGTCTAGGCGATACCTTCCGCTGGAAAGGTGAAAACGTCTCAACCACTGAAGTTGAAAACATGGTGAGTGAGTACGATAAAATTGCTGAAGCTGTGGTTTATGGCGTAGAAATTCCAGATACCAATGGCCGTGCAGGTATGGCTGCCATCACACTCACCGATGGTGCCGAACTCAACGAACAAGATTGTAGTGAAATGGTTCTGCAATTTAAAAAATGCTTACCAACGTATGCTGTACCGGTATTTTTACGTGTACAGAAAAAAGTCGAAACCACAGGTACGTTTAAATACCAAAAAAACAAGCTGAAAGAACAAGCCTTTGATCCTAAGCAAACAGATGAGCGAATCTTGGTTTTACTGCCGAATGCGAGCGCTTATTGTGACTTGACCCCTGAAATTTATAACAATATTCAGGCCTATCAATACCGTTTCTAAATCAAACTTGCTCATTTTGACGACAATCACCCGTCAAAATGAGCCACATTGTTGTATTTATAATCAAACACAAGCAAGTTTATGATTTTTTACTTGCGCTTGAAGCAGATCTTGCTACAATACGCACCATCAAGCGAAATGGGTCGTTAGCTCAGTTGGTAGAGCAGTAGACTTTTAATCTATTGGTCCCGCGTTCGAGTCGCGGACGACCCACCATTTCCTTCGATACCACAAGATGGGTCGTTAGCTCAGTTGGTAGAGCAGTAGACTTTTAATCTATTGGTCCCGCGTTCGAGTCGCGGACGACCCACCATCTTTCTAAAATGCCAGTTTTAGATTACAATCTTGTGCATACCCCCTAAGGGTCGTTAGCTCAGTTGGTAGAGCAGTAGACTTTTAATCTATTGGTCCCGCGTTCGAGTCGCGGACGACCCACCATTCTTTCTTAGGGCTTCTTTCTTCCGGCAGTTGAAGAAAAAGAAACCTGCAGGTTCCGACCAAGACAAACCATCACCATTATTGGTTTTGATTCGCCATTCTCGAAATTTTGCTATAGCGATGTTGCGAAGTATCATTCTTGTCTTGCTAGATGAAGTATTTGACCTGAAAAATTTTAGATAACAAATATTCCCTAGTATTCAAAACTACGTGCTTCGTTTATCTTGCTAAAATTTTAAAATGCTCTTTTAAAATTTTCTCAGGGTTGTTAGCTCAGTTGGTAGAGCAATAGACTCTTAATCTATTGGTCGTGGGTTCGAACCCCACACAACCCACCAATTCTATATCGTATTAATAATTCAATTTTTTTTAGCTAATTCCATTCGATTAGCCAAGAACTACGAATTTCACGCCGATACTCAAACGCAATTTATAATTTTATTTACTTCATTCGCAGTATTTAATTTGGGTCTTTCAACAAGGTATAGGCATGTTGAGGCTGAGGATAACCTTTAGAAAATAATTCCTGATTTCGATCGACTTCACCTTGACGAATTTTGTCTAAATCCATAGTGATTTTATTTTCATTAATCACGCGATAATAAAAATTCACGCCTTCTTTTCGATGAACCACCAGCTCGGTATGTGCTTCATTGACACTCCACGTATCCTTACGATATTTCACATTAATGCCTGACGTATTGGTTTTTTCAGCAAACACTTTTCCAATTTGAATAATACTGCGGTGTACCGTGCCATCTGGTAATAAGTTGAGGATGAACTCCGCATCGCCTTCTGGGCATGGAATAAAACTGTCATCGCATTTTACTTTAGCATGAAAACGTCCAATAAAAATTTTGGCATGTTCAGGAACAGGAGCTGACTTTATTTCATCGTCATTCGGCAATGTCGCCTGCCCTGCCACTTGGGTTAATTTTTTTCCATGATCTTGCTTCGCTTGAACTTCCGATGCGACAGTTGATGCCGAACTTTCACCCTTTTCCGCTGCGGGTTGAGGCGTTGGACTACAACCAATAAAAGAGAGGCTGAACACTCCTGCAAACACTGAAAGATATGCAAATTTCATCAAAAAAGGTGAAGCCGATGTTTTCATATAATGTGCCAAGACCAATCATTCATTGGTTTTTTCAGTTCTTGCTGACTTAATATTGTAATCAAATAATCAACGCTGTATACATATATTTGCGATATATGTTATATCATATCTCATTGTTATCGTTGATATTTAATTAACACTCAAGCTATTTTAAAGGCAAACTAATCAAACCAATTCTTCAAATTACATAACTTTACTTAATTTTTTTTCTGCACCCTTTAAATCGCAAAGCTTGTCACCATTTCTATAATATGAATTTGGAAATATTCAAATTTATTCTTTTTTTGAAGGAGACCTGAATGGCCAATGTTGGTTTATATCGCTCAAACCGCTCTAACATGATTGCTGGTGTGATGAGGGGTATTGCTGAACGTTTTGGTTGGAACGCAAATTTACTGCGTATTATTTTTATCTTTGTATCATGCTTAAGCGCAGCCTTTCCCGGTATTTTGGTGTACTTGGTTTTATGGTTAGTCATGCCTAAAGCACAAGATAACTTTTTCCGTACCAATGGCTATTCAGACCCGATTCGTACTGTGAATGATGACAGACGTTAATATCCCTTGACCCAGTTTGGTCGCTACGGTTTCTCCCCCAAGATTCCGTAGCTTTTTTTTGCCTACATATTGGCAAAGCCATATTTAAGTCTGATGAATTTAAATCAAAGTTTAAGGCTTAAGATTTTGTTTGCTGATTTAGCTGTTGATATAAGGCGGCAATCATATCGGCACGGCTAATCATTCCCACCAACCGTTTTTGCTCAACAACTGGAATATAATTAAAAGATCTTTCCACAAAATATGGCACCAAGTCTTCAATCGGCTGATCCGGCTGCACGGTCACCACTTTGGGATTCATAATTTGATAAACGTGATTTTCCCAACTGGCTTTGGGGTCTGCGGCACGTTTAAACCATTCCACTACATCATATAAAGCCAAATTTCCCACCAAGCGATCTAAATCACTCACCACAGGCAAACTCATCAAATTGACTTGTTTAAACTTTTCCAATGCTGACTGAATATCATCTTCTGCACGCAGGGTAATCACTTGCTGACTCATGATGTCACGACAATGAAACTGGCTTAGGCCACGACGACTGGCTAATTGCTGTGCTTCTAAAATAATTTTTTGTAAGTCATATTCACTAATATCAAGCAACTGACTTTGCTGTTCTAAGACTTGCTGAATATCCGCTGGCTGAATCGACACTTTTTGTGTCGGTGTTGGATCTGTCGTCCGAGTATTGACTTGTGCTTTTTGTGGATACTGCTTGCCTAGTAATCGGTTATAAATGATAGCAACCACCATCAAGAGGACCGAATTTAAAAGGACTGGATAAAAAAGAAAGGCATAGCCTAAATCATGGACTGCGTCTCCGCCCAATACCGCTGTAATCGCCACGGCTCCACTTGGTGGATGCAATGAGTCTGTGGTCATCATTAAGATAATCGCTAATGCAACCGCGATACTAAATGCTTCGGTTAAATTAGGAATAAACATCGCACACGTCACGCCAATCAAGGCCGCAAGACTATTACCGACTACCATATTCCACGGCTGTGCCAATGGGCTGGCAGGTACCGCAAAGAGCAGTACGGACGATGCGCCCATCGGGGCGATATACCACGCATTTAAGTCATCTAGCGCCAGCCAACTGATCAGTGAAGAAATACTCAGGCCCAGCAAAGCACCTACCCCACACAGGATGCGGTCTTTTAAAGGCAGAACTTTAAAGTTGGGTTTAAGCGTATTGAGCCAAGATGATTTTGCGTGAAACACGGTCATGCCTGATTTTTTGAGGATGAGAAATTATAGGAGATTTAGTCCTAAAATTTCATCAGCATCAGATGGAATTTTAAGGTTATTCTATTTTAACGTTCATATCCCATAGCTTTTACCCTCTTACTAATCCACAATATTTTTGCATTTATTTAAATAAGTTTCTTCTTCTTCCAATTTGAGACCAAAGACAGGTTGAATCGGTATTTCATCCGTTCTGTAATAGCATTTTTCACGCCATTTTATCGCCTCTTCCTCATCTTGAGGCAGTCCATTTAAACCGTGATAATAATTTTGAAACATATTCTCAAGCCCTTGTGAATATCCTAAATTACCTGACTTAATGTACCATTCGGTTGAGATTTTTCCATTTTTTTCAACTCCTAATCCTCTTTGGTAAAGTACACCCAAATTGTTCATTGCTGCTGGATTACCTTGAGCAATCGCCTTTTCATACCAATATTTAGCTTGTTGAAAATCAACTTCTGTACCTAATCCTGAATGATAGGACTCTCCAAGTTTAAACTGAGCATCAGCATTACCCGACTCGGCAGACTCTTTTACTAATCTAAAAATTTCAGGATACAGCTCTGGATCATGCTTATATGCATAAAGTCTTGCTAAATTTAATTTGGCGAGTGGACTTCCTTGCTGAGATGCTTTTTCAAATAGTTTTTCGATTTTTATGTCTTGTTCAGTCGGCTGATCATTTTCATCCTCATCTCGATTTCTAACGCCTTCATAGATATTTTTATAGTAGAGTAAAGCAGCATAGCGATTTAAATCATCGCCTTTAAGTTCCTGTGTCTTGTATTTAAAAGCAGCTTTAAGATAGTTAAGGTTATTTTTTACACTCGAAAAACCGATAAAAATCAGAAAAACGACACCAAGTAGGAGGTAATATTTTTTTAAGCTCATAATTTTATAGATTTTTTCAAATAATTTTTAAATTTTACTTACATATATTTCATCAAAACACGGTTCATTATGTATAAGATTCATTATCTAGACAATCACTTGTTTAAAATTTAAAATGTTTAAATCGAAAAATTATATAAAATACAGATAATGAATACAGAAAAACCTTTTAATTTCAAACCTAAAGAAGCACTTATTTTATCACCACTTATTCCTATACTACTTTTCATTGGATATTTTTTAATTAATGGTTCATTCAAGCTTGATGTTTTAGAAATTGTAGGAACTTTTGCTGGAATTTATTACGTTATCTTGTATCCAATTTTACTTAAAATTTGCCAAATTCTTATAGCCAAAAAATTATTTATTTTTCCTTTTATATGGTTAGGTGCGCATCTAACCCTAGTCATGATCTACTTTTTCATTACAACTTTTCAAAATTTCTACTATGGATTTCCAATTTTCGAATCTGTTGGTCGAACAGTGTGGGACACAGCATTTTCCTTATTCATAGCGATCGTTAGTTTTGTTCTTTCCATTATTTTTTGGAGTTTTTCAACATTGCAACCAAAGCTAAAACTCAAAAAATAAATAGCGCTATTAAAATCTTAAAAGGAACCAAGTAGCCTTTGCCACTCCTCTGCAAAATCCTTATACTTAGAGCCAATTTTTCACTAATTTTAATGGATGCTACATGAGTCGCGCCATATCGCATATTGATACATTTCAAGGCTTAATTCTTGCCTTACAAAACTACTGGGCTGAACAAGGTTGTGTAGTGTTACAACCTTACGATATGGAAATGGGTGCAGGGACATTCCACACTGCAACTTTCCTACGTGCCTTAGGCCCTGAAACTTGGAACGCGGCTTATGTTCAGCCATCTCGTCGTCCTAAAGATGGCCGTTATGGTGAGAACCCGAATCGTCTACAACACTACTACCAGTTCCAAGTCGTGTTGAAGCCAAACCCAGACAACATCCAACAGTTGTACTTAGATTCATTAAAAGCCATTGGTATTGATACCCTTGTTCACGACATTCGTTTCGTGGAAGACAACTGGGAATCTCCAACACTTGGCGCATGGGGCTTAGGTTGGGAAGTTTGGTTAAATGGTATGGAAGTGACTCAGTTCACTTACTTCCAACAAGTCGGTGGTGTTGAGTGCTACCCTGTGACAGGTGAAATCACTTACGGTCTAGAACGTCTAGCGATGTACCTCCAAGGTGTAGACTCTGTTTACGATTTGGTTTGGACTAAAGGTCAGTTTGGTACAGTGACCTATGGCGACGTGTTCCACCAAAACGAAGTTGAACAATCAACCTATAACTTCGAATATGCCAACGTTGAAAAAATGTTTGAACTCTTCGACTTCTATGAAGCGGAAGCGACTCGTTTAATGGAAGCGGAACTTCCACTTCCTGCTTACGAGCAAGTGATTAAAGCATCGCATAGCTTTAACTTGCTTGATGCACGTGGCGCAATTTCAGTAACTGAACGTCAACGTTATATTTTACGTGTCCGTACATTGGCTCGTGCTATTGCACAAAGCTATGTCGCTGCGCGTGCGAAGCTTGGCTTCCCGATGGCAGAACCTGCTTTACGTGACGAAGTCCTTGCTCAACTCAAAGCTCAAGTTGAAGCGGAAGCAAAAGTAGAATCTAAGGAGAGCAAATAATGTCTAAACATACAGTATTGTTCGAATTAGGCTGCGAAGAACTTCCACCAAAAAGCTTAAAAAAATTACGTGATGCGCTACATGCAGAAACGGTAAAAGGCTTAAAAGACGCAGGTCTAGCATTCGATTCAATCGAAGCTTATGCAGCACCACGCCGCCTTGCACTTAAAATTGTGAATGTTGATGCAGCGCAAGCCGACACACAAAAACGTTTTGATGGCCCTGCAAAACAAGCAGCATTTGATGCCGAAGGCAAACCGACTAAAGCACTTGAAGGCTTTATGCGCGGTCAAGGCATTACAGTTGATCAAGTATCAACTTTCCAAGCAGGTAAAGTTGAAAAAGTGTGCTACTTAAAAGATGTAAAAGGTCAAAGCCTTGATGTTTTACTTCCACAAATTTTACAAGCCGCTTTAGACAACTTACCAATTGCAAAGCGCATGCGTTCTGCTGCAAGCCGTACTGAATTTGTACGTCCTGTTAAATGGGTTGTGTTGTTGAAAGACAGTGATGTGATTGAAGCAACGATTCAGGATCACCAAGCAGGTAACGTGACTTATGGTCACCGTTTCCATGCTCCTGAAGCAATTACACTTGCAAATGCCGATGCTTATCTTGATGCCCTTCGTACTGCAAAAGTGATTGCAAACTTTGAAGAGCGCCAAGCGATCATCGACCAACAAGTGAAAGCTTTGGCGGATGAAGTGAATGCCATTGCGATTGTCCCTAGCGACCTTCGTGACGAAGTAACTGCTTTGGTTGAATGGCCTGTTGCGCTTCGTGCAAGCTTCGAAGAACGTTTCCTTGCTGTTCCTCAAGAAGCACTCATCACGACGATGCAGGATAACCAAAAGTACTTCTGCTTAGTGAATAGCGACAATAAACTTCAACCTTACTTCATTACCGTGTCAAACATTGAGTCGAAAGATCCGTCTCAAATTATTGAAGGTAACGAAAAAGTCGTTCGTCCACGTTTGTCAGATGCTGAATTCTTCTTCTTACAAGACCAAAAGCAACCACTTGCATCTCGTAAAGAGAAACTTGCAAACATGGTGTTCCAAGCTGAATTGGGTACCCTTTGGAACAAGTCTGAACGTATTGCTAAATTGGCTGTGGCTTTGTCTGCTATCACAGGTGCGAACCCTGCAGATGCTGAAAAAGCTGCACTCCTTGCAAAATGCGACTTAACCTCTGAGTTGGTGGGTGAATTCCCTGAGCTTCAAGGTATTGCCGGTACTTACTACGCACGTATTGAAGGCGAAAATGATGAAGTCGCTGAATCTTTAGGTGAACAATACTTACCTAAATTTGCAGGTGACGTTTTACCAAAAACCAAGACCGGTACAACGCTTGCGCTTGCTGACCGTTTAGATACATTGACAGGTATTTTTGGTATTGGTCAGGCGCCTACAGGTTCTAAAGACCCGTTTGCATTACGCCGTTCTGCGATTGGTATTTTGCGTCTTGTGACTGAAAATGATTTAGATGTTTCGATTGAAGATCTAATCAAACTTGCACTTGCTGCTTATGGCGATGTATTGAAAGATCACGATAAGACTTTAGCGGATGCTGTCGCATTCCTTGAAGGTCGTTACCGTGCGAAATACGAAGATCAAGGTGTGGCTGTAGACGTGATTCAAGCTGTTCAAGCACTTTCTCCAAAATCACCACTTGATTTTGACAAACGTGTAAATGCGGTAAATCATTTCCGTGACCTCCCTGAAGCTGCTGCACTTGCCGCTGCAAACAAACGTGTTGCAAACATTCTAGCGAAAGAAGCTGCTCCTGAAGGCGCTGTGGTTGAAGCAAACTTGGTAGAAGATGCTGAGAAAGCATTGTTCGCTGAACTTGCGAAAATCACACCTGTGGTTGAGCCGTTATTTGCTGCGAAGGACTACACTGCTGCATTGTCTGCACTTGCTGCACTTCGTGCGCCAGTCGATGCGTTCTTTGACGGTGTGATGGTGATGGCAGATGATGCTGACTTAAAAGCGAACCGTTTACGTATGCTTGCACAGCTTCGTGACTTGTTTACGAAAGTGGCTGATATTTCAGTGTTACAGCACTAAGTTTAAGCATTCATTAAAAACTCGCTTTAAAGCGGGTTTTTTTATGCCGTTTGAAATCTAGGTAAAATCCTGTTAGAAATAGCGGGATTTTTTGATAAGAACAATATATGAAAAGTATTACAGTCAATCATCCTTACCGCCCAGATCTCTATCTTTTTATCTTACATACAGTATTGATGGCATGCAGCTTTTACCTTTGGAAGGTTTATCCATACATTCCAAACAAGCCAGATATGGGTGCTTTATTCTTTTTGATTATTTCTGTTTTGGGTGGATTTATTGGAATCGTCATCGTTGCGGTGACTTTGCCAAGATTAGACCGCACTGTGCGTTACTTAACGCTTTCAAAATTTGTTTTAAGTTTGGTGTATTGGTTGTCGAGCACAACCATTTTCGTTTTATTGGGCAGTACTAAATTTATATTCAATAATTCCCTCGTGCTATTTGTCTTCGTTTTTCTATTTTTTAGCAGCCTGTATTTTTCAGTAATTCGTGTTGCAGATATGCGTAAGAAAGATTGGCTCATTATCGGTGGAGTATTGGGTGGCCTTGTGTTGTTGTTCTTTTTGCCAAAACTTTAATCGCTAAATAAAACAGCTAAGGCTTCATGGGTTATTTAGAATAACGTCCTGATAATTCAATGAGACGGTTTGAAATACGAGATCAATCACCAAGCTAAATCACTTCTTAATACATCAATGTGAAAAAGATCTGCTGTTGCACTCAATATCTCGTTTTAAATAAAGTTGAATAAGACTTGAGCAAATAAATCTCGGCATGCTAAAAATAACTCAACCTGAATAAAATGAAATACCTATGATGAATAAAAAATTACTTAGCTTTGGATTATTGATCCTATCTATTTCTTCTGCAAATGCTGGAACGGAAATGACTCATTCTCAAATCATCATTTCTTCACCTGATACCGTTGCAAGTTATGATTGCGCAGGACGCTCAGTGAATATTCCTGCTCCAGATAGCCGTATTACTCTAAAAGGCAGTTGCCCGATGATTACGGTTGCAGGTCCAAATACAACGGTCTATGTAGAATCAGTCAATAAAATCAATATTTATGGACCAAATTCGAAAGTGTATTATCAAAAAAGCACCCATCCATCACGCCAAGTCAGCATCAATGCCGTTGGTCCAGGAAGTGCAGCCTATAAACGTTAAATATTAAGTGAATGAAGTTGAATTTGGGCTTAAGACTTAAATCTATAGCCAATAATTCACCAATTCCCTATACTCAATCCAACAACACTCAACAAGAATGAAACTTATGAAATTGAAAGCATTCCTTTTGACTGGTCTTGCGGGTCTAACACTTTCTGCATGTACATCTGCACCAACGATTCCACAACTTGAAACAGGTGTATTACAAGAAGTTCAAAACATTGATGTCTACCCAGATACCACAGATAACAAAGCAAAACTGACTAAATTTGTAGATAAATGCGTGATTGAATTTACAGGCAATTTAGAAGAAGCAAAATCGGTTGAACAGTGGTCATTTAAAGGCTTAACCCTAATTTCAGGTGGTACAGCAACCTTTGCCAAAGATGGTACAAGTTCAGCGCACAATTTTGATTTAAATGCGGCGGATGTACAGAAAAACTTCCTTGCATTACGCGGTCATTTTGCAAAAGATGCGCTTACACAATGTGAATAAATAATAAAAACCATATCTCCAAAATGGAGGTATGGTTTCATTTTTCGTTTAATCTTGAATCATAATCAGTTCAAACCCATAATTTTTAATCATGAAAATCGTAACTAGAACCACACCACAGCAACGCTCAAAACACATATAAGCCACTGTATTTTCATAAAATTACAATAATGCATTAACTTAACCATGTTTCCACACTTCAAACTTCCGCGTATCTGAGCTGTTATTGCATTGTGTGACTTATCGCACAAAACCACTTTTTGCTTTTTTTTACTCTTAAGATGTCCTCTGCTCCAAAAGCGCAAATGCTGAGTGCAACAGCAGCGTTCAATAAAAGAGGACAATTGCAAAGATGAAACCTTTATTTAAAACAACACTGATCACCGCAGCATTATTCGCAAGCACCCCACTATTTGCGAACACCGCAGTAGAAGCCAATGCGAAAGTTGAAACACAGCAACCGTCTGTACTGCAAAATCTAAAACAAGACATTAATCAGTCTGCGCATACAGCCGGTGACAAAATTGAAAAAGGCGTCGATAAGACCAAAACATTCACCCAAGAAAAGTGGCAAGACACCAAAGAATTCAGTGCTGACAAAAAGCAAGATGCAAAAAATAAATGGGCTGACCTTAAACAGTCTAAAGATGAAAAGTCAGATGCAGCGAAAGCCAAGATCGATGCCAAGGCTGAGCAAAATAAAGCTAAGCTTGATGAGCGCAAAGCACAGCTCGATGAAAAAGCTGCAAAAGACAAAGCAAAACTCGATGAACGTAAAAGCAATGTCGACAACAAAGTTAATCAAACCAAGAGTTATTTAGGTGAAAAAGCTCAGGAAGGTCGCCAATTTGCCAGTGAAAAATGGCAACAAACCAAAGCGAATTTCCAAAAAGGTCAAGAAGCTAATGTGAGTGGCAGTAGCAATGTACAGTTGCAAACGCCTGTCGCACAAGCTGAAGTCCATAGCTCACATGAAGCCAGCTTAGGTGCTCACAAATAAATAAACTGGCTTTCATACCCTCTCCTCCAGAGAGTAGGCTCACCCTTCAGTGGGCCTTTTTTTTACCCTAGGCAAAATACAAACGTGTACAAAGCTGTCATTTGCTGTATTGATTTTGCTACGGCAGGTTTTTTTCGCTGCAATTTTTCCTATAATGCGTTAAAACCGTTCATCAGATAGAAAATCTATAAAATTCAGAGGTGAAGCTGTGAAAATTTCATTAAAAGCAACGTTATGCCTAAGCTTAATATTCACGACACCCATGCTTTGGGCACAAGAAAACACAGCAGCGCAAAGTACTGAGCAACAAGCGAAAAAACCTGTGAGCCCTTATGGCGATAATCCAAATTTATTGCATGTGTGGGCCTATAAAGCCCAAGAAGGCGTGGTCGGTGCTGCTAAAAATATTGGCGAAATGACTGAACGTGGAATTTCTAAAATTAAGCCTTCGGTTGACCAAGCTTGGGACAATACGAAAACAGCTACTCAAAATACAGTACAACAGGTTGATCAGGGCGCACAGCAAGCCACCCAAAACGTCAATGAAAAATTGAAACAAACCCGTGAAAATATCACAGGCAAAACCAGCCAACCTGCGCCCATTAGCCAACAGTCGTTGAGTGAACCGTCTTCAGGCAATACGATCAATACGGCTCCAAACAACAATGCGGGGCAAAATAGTAATCAATATCCACAAAGTAGTTATCCATCGAGTTCGACCTCTACGACGTATCCAGTGACTGATTTATAATTTAACACCACATTTATAAGCTCAACTTTGGTTGGGCTTTTTTAAAACCAAAATTGAATGCTTTTGGTCTTTGGCCTATGCCTATAAAAACAATGAATTAATGAGAAAAAAATGCGAATTTTATTTGGTATCTTGCTTGGCATTCTGCTCTGCGTTGGCTCTGTGATTGGCTTGCAACGTTTTCCACAATTGTTGACAAGTTATCCACAGTTGCAGACTATTTTCCCCCAATTATACGATTCATACCAATATAACCATGATGCCGAAGGTAAATTATTACAAACCTTAGAGATGCTAGATGACGAAGAATACAAATCGACTGAAGGCAATGAAGCGACACTGTATCAACTCGATGATCAATGCAAAATAAACCTCTATGTTTTTGGTGAATCCTATCAAAGCCTAACAAGTTATTATTTTCACAAAGGTCAGATTATACGTGCCTATGAAACATATCTGACCTATCCAAACGGTGGCTTTTACGCTGAACCCAATACCAAAGAGCCTTTTAAACTTGAAAAAAGTTATTTACAAATCATGATGCCAAACAATATCAAGACTGAACTTGAATTTGAGCAAATCAAAAATCATTTCAATGCTAAATTTTTGAAAAAATGCTGAAATTTAACTATTAAATTAAGCATTAATGCATTAAGTAGTAGGCTTGAGATATCGCCTACGTACAAACAATGCTGTACAGATTTGAATAAGCATCAACAGGCAAAATGGATAGTCACCCCAGACTGATAAATGATCAATATGAGCAACCTCTCCAAAGACAGAAAAATAGACCTGTCCCACAATAATAGGCACTACAACAAGCCATAGCCCCCAGTACCAATAGCGATTTAAAAAATCAATAAGCGCTAAGATAAAATGCGCAATAAAAAATACCGAAACCAGCACAACTTGTAAGGTCGGCATGAATTTATGAACTTCAAAATCAGGGTTCTGCAATAAATAATTTTCACTGATATTTAGTACATAACTGTACCATGCCCAAGTGATGCATGCGGTAAAGAGAATCAGCATGCAAAATAATCTTAAACTTTTTTTATTGGCAAGATCGACCTGCATAGACATCCCTATTTATATGGAGCATTGTTCAAAAATAATGTTCCTTAAACTCGATTTTAATTCACCTGTCGAATGACCATCCCCGCTTTAAAGGCTTCTACATTTTCCACCAATTGCTGCACAATGCGTTGTCGCGCATCGACGCTTCCCCATGCACTATGTGGGGTAATGATTAAATTTGGAATACTTGGGTCGAGCAGCACATTACCCTGCTTGGGTGGCTCAACCGTCAAGACATCGGTTGCTGCGCCTGCAATCTTTCCTGATTTTAATGCCTCGGCTAATGCCGATTCATTAACCACACCACCTCGTGCGCAATTGATCACAAAGGCCGATGCTTTCATTTGAGCCAAGCTTTCATGATTGAGTAAATCACGAGTTTCATCAGTTAAAGGGCAATGCAAACTCAGAAAATCGACCTGCGCTAACATCTCAGAAAATACCACTCGCTCAGCCACCATAGGTCGATTCGGTAGCGCACCAATCATAATTTTCATGCCAAAAGCTTTAGCCAAATGGGCCACGGCTTGCCCCAATTCACCATAGCCGACAATTCCCAAAGTCTTACCAGCCAGCTCAATAATTGGAAAATCTAGTAAGCAGAACTGATCCGCTTTTTGCCAATCTCCCTGTTGGACCGCCCGATCATACTGTCGAAATGATGTCGCCAAGTTCAACATTAACATCAAGGTATGCTGTGCCACCGCAGCGGTGCCATAAGCTTGGCAATTACACACCACGATGCCTTGTTGCTGTGCGTGTACAAGCTCAACGCTATTGGTGCCAGTAGCAGAAATCAAGATCAGTTTTAATTGCGGATTGAGCTGCATGTGCTCAGCATTGATGTGTACTTTATTGCTGATAATCACATCAGCCCCTTGTATGCGCTGGGCAACCTCTGAAGCCGTTGTTGCGGGATAGAGTGTCAATTCATCAAACTGTGCGTCTAGTCCGCTAAAATCTAAGTCCTGTTTATCTAGAGACTGATAATCTAGAAATACCGCTTTCATGGCTGCTTCCCTTCTGGTCGATTATAAAGATTCGATTGTGGATGATTAAAACCTGTGATGCACCAAAGTGCAATCGAACAGCATATAAAAAAACCCGCTATTTCGCGGGTTTATCGAGATGATGTTGCAGTGAATTTCGAATTTTGAGTATGACATAAATGGTCAGTATCGTAAGTAACAACATACTGCTGCTAAAAATCAGTATGCTTGAACTAACCCCCTGTGCATAGGCTGAACCCATGGTCAGCACTAAGATGAATAATACAGCAAGCATCTGTGTTGAATACATACTGATACCCCTCATATTCCTTATGATGTTTTGGGCAGTATGGTTGTTTTTTATACTACCTTTCTCTCATCATAATCTCTTCCTACAAATTAGCAAGCTTTGGATTTTCAAACAAATGCCTAGCTTAAATCTGTTCGGGCTGCACCACGAACTGGCAAGACGCATCGGGGTTTTCGACAAAGAAGACTTGACCAAATTCATCGCTACTCAAACGCAGTTCTTTATAGTTGAGCGTGTAATAGCCCACATATTTCTGCATTAAAATCGGATGCATACCTGTCGCCAATTCATCTTGAGCTAAGACCAGTTTCATTACCTGACGGTCATTCATCACCACCATGTAACGCTCATCTTGGACTTGTACGTATACCAGGCCTGTGCCCTTCGGCTGCAAAGGAATCAAAAACTTGTGATTCAGCGCAATCACACCAGCTGCATAGCTTTCAATTTTTTGGCTAATCACGTTAAACACTAAACCATGATCAAACTGGTCGAGTAACAGGTTACGATTATCCTGAGGTAAAAAGGTCGTGATTCCCAACTTTTGCAGATCTTGCTCACTGACTTGTTTGTTATTAAATAATACCCGTAATAAGGTCTGTTTTTGTTTGGCATCAAAAAATTGTGGATCAAGCTGAAACGAATTGCTTTTTAAAATTTCACCCAAGGCATCTCGATGGCGAGTCAGTAAATTTTCGATAACTTTTCGATAATAAAATTTGCTGTTTTTCTTAACCCGACGCATTTTTTGATAAAAATACGGCGCATCAAAAGGATGTCTCAAGAAATCATTTAACAGTTCAGAACTCGCCAACACTGCAATGGCATCATGCCCTGTAAACGGCAGATGCAACACATGCACATGCGGAATTAAAGCCTGTAGTTTTTCAAAGTGAGCGCGATCTTCTGGACAATAAGGATCATACACCACGATATATTCGCGTGTAGTCGATACATCTTCAGCAAGTACTCGCATATTGGCATGCAGATTAGGTTGAAAGAACATGCCATAGCGTGTATCGACAATGTCTTCAGGGTCTATGGAGTACTGCGGCACCATACTGACCACACGATGGAATCCAAATAAATTGGCATACTTAATGGCAGCATAGCCGCCCATGGAACCACCATAGGCAATACGCATCTCAAATTGTTCGAGGATCGGCTTGATGGCTTGATACATCGGTTGCATTGACGATGCTGGAAACCACGATTTTTGTTTCGGCATCACACCGATCACATTAAAATCATATTTTTGCAAAGACTTCTCGGCATTGATGCTCAAACCCTTGGCACGGGTAATCAAATCACCGAAGGAGAAAATAAGCTCACGAGAATTGCCAGGCTGAAAAATGACACGAATTTGATCATCTTCAAAAATGATGTGCTTTTCCATTGTGCTTTGCTCCAGTCCTTGTTGCGTCACGCTTTTCCTTCCTTGTTGCATTCAAAGTTTATCTTGTTCCGAATATGCTATTTTATAGAGGCCATACAGATTAAAAAGTGCAGAATATGACACATTCAATACATCCTGCCGCACAACAAGGCTTTAGCTCTGCAGCTGAACTCTATCAACAAGCCCGTCCTGACTACCCGATTGAAATCAGTGCGTGGCTACAACAACATTTAGCTTTAGCCCCTCAAGCCCATCTGGTGGACTTAGGCTCAGGTACAGGCAAATTTCTCGAGTATATTCGCCCACTCAGTGAAAATATCACCGCGATCGAACCTGTGCATGAAATGCTGCAACAATTGCAGAAAAAACATCCGCATATTGCAACTTTAGCCGCCCAAAGTGATCAGATTCCACTGCATGATCATTCTGTGGCAGCGGTATTTTGTGCCCAATCTTTTCATTGGTTTGCCACCCCTGAAACCCTCAATGAAATCAGTCGTATCTTAGTTCCCCATGGGGATCTTGTATTGATTTGGAACCAACGTGATATCCAAGTCAATTGGGTCAAACAACTCGCTGATGTCTTGAGTGAGCTCGAAGGTGACACACCACGTTATCATAGTGGGCAATGGCAAAAAGTGTTTGAGCAGCAGCAAAAATTTAAATTAATTGCCGAAACGACCTTTCAACAATTGCATCATGGTACAGTGGAACACGTGGTTTCCAAACGATTATTGTCCACCAGTTTTATTGCAGCGTTAAGCATGGATGAACAACAAAAACTGAAACAACAATTTGAAAATATCGTGGCTGAATCAACCCAAAAGACTGCACAGGATTTCATTGATTTCCCCTATATCACGCATGTCTATATCTTTAGAAAAACACATTAGGACACGATTATGCTCATGCCAATCTCTTTTAAAAAACTCTGTGTCATCTTCCTCATGGGTACGGTGCTAGGACTCACTGCATGTGAAAAATCATCAAAAACGGTGGAACAAAATAGTGAAATCAGTTCCGATGATCAAATCATGAAAGAACTGAATAGTGATCCTATTAAAAACTTTGCCAAGACCCCAGATGATCTACACGACCTCACGCTTCTGACGCAATATGACGAGAGCTTTAGTCAAATTAGCGATGAGATGGAAGATGAGCTGATGAAACTGCGTGAGGAAGGCAAACTCACTGATGAATTTGCCACACAGCGTAAGCGTGACAACATCAAGTCGGCGCTGAATATGCTCAAAGAACTCGAAATGAAAACTGAGCAAGGCCGTTATATTCAAGGTTTGATGTATCAGTACTGGGACAATCAATCACAAATTTATCGTGAGAAAAATCAAGCAGCCGATGGTGAGTTAAAAAATCCTAGTGATAGTGTCAAAGGTCTCGGTCAGTTTATTCATGCTCAAGAACAATTGGGACATTGGCAAGAACAATATCCTGAACTACAAAAAACTCGACAACCCTAATCATCCACCCTGTTGCAATCTATGCACCCAAATTCAACATGGATGAATGAGAAGGTGACACGAGCTTAAAACTCAACCTCAAGGGCAAATTCATGCCCTTGAGGTGATTGCTCAATCTTAATTTGCGCTATGGTCGTTCAGCATATTGTGGTAAATCGCCTGCGATATCATCCCATTCAGCTTTGGATGCAACAAAGATATGACACATCGGTTTCTGCGTCATAGGTGTATCTAAAGTGCCTATTCGTAGACGGTAATAATCAGGCGTTTCAGCCTTAATACTGATGATCGGCGAACCACATTCACTACAAAAACAGCGCTGCGTGGTTGCCGTAGACGCATATTGTTTCAGAAACTGCTCACCAGCCACAATTTTAAAATCTGCTTTCGCAATCGGGGCATTGGTTGCAAATGCCGTGCCATTGGCTTTGCGGCACCGAGAACAATGGCATTGCACGATCTCACCGATCGGACCATTGATCTCATAACAAACCGCTCCACACAAGCAGCTTCCGGTATATTGTTCTTGTACGCGCATAGTGGTCTTTCTTAGAAGAATTTCATCTCAAAATATCACAACTCCTCAGCAAGATTGTGACAATTTGAAGCGCTTAGCTCTGCAAAGAAACCAAATAGTTTTGAACCCCTTCACCCGCTGCTCGACCGGTTGCAAGGCATGCTGTCAGCAAATAGCCCCCAGTAGGCGCATCCCAATCCAACATTTCCCCGCAGACAAATACTGCAGGATTGCTCTTCAATTGTAAGCCATCATTTAGGACTGAACGCTTCACACCACCCGCGCAGCTAATCGCCTCATCTATCGGGCGAAATCCGTCAAGTTGAATATTTAAGTGTTTAATTTTCGCTGCAAGTAAGGCTGGCTCATGCCATAAAGATTTATCTACCAATTCACGGACCAGCGCAGCTTTCGCCGCATCTAAACCAGCTTTACGCCAAACATTGGTTAAAGACTGCTTCTTCGAAGGCTGTAGTTTCTTTGCCAATTGCTCAACACTTTGATCTGGCAATAAGTCCAAAGTTAGCTGCATGGGCTGAGCAGATTTCACCTGTTGACGCAGTGCTCGACCTTGTTTGTAGATCAATCCACTTTCCAGTCCATAGTGTGAAATGATGATATCACCTTGGGTCGGCTCGGCTTGCTCGACCCATGCATTGACCCGCTTTAAAGGCTGTCCAAACACGGGCTGCATGAACTTCGACCAAACGCGTTCCACACCGGCATTACTGGCCTGAAAAGTTTCAATACTCTCAGGCTGCAGCCATTTTTGCCATGCGCCATCACTGCCTAAACGTGACCAAGACACAGCCCCACATGCCATAATAATCGCATCAAAGCCAAGCACTTGACTTGATTCATCAACAAGGTTTTGAATCGTTAGCTGATTGGACTGTAAGTCCAAAACTTGATGTCGATAATGAAACTGCACCCCGTCTAGACTGAGACGTTTTAACCATGAACGCAGTAAAGGCGCAGCTTTCATTTCAATAGGAAAGACCCGACCCGATGAACCAATATAGGTTTCAATACCCAGTCCCATCATCCATTGTTGAATCCATGCTGCATCCCACTGCTTAACCCATGGACTCAGCCATTCCACTTGATCATAGCGCTGCACAAATTGTTCAACGGGTTCTGCATGCGAAATATTCAGCCCCGTCTTGCCCGCCATTAAAAATTTACGGGCTGCCGATGGTTTTTGCTCATAAACATGAATATCATAGTCAAATTGGCTAAGCACTTCCGCAGCCATCAATCCCGCAGGCCCTGCCCCAATGATTGCAATACGCTGAGTCATGCCCAATTATTCCGCAGATGCTTCGGTGGGTTGCTTGCCTTGTAGCGGCTGAAAATCATCAAAACGTGTGGTGTAATCTACAGGCTTGGTAATGATTAGCTGCTGACAGAGTTCACCACGTTCTAGATATTTAATCTCAAAGTGTGTACGTGCTGAAGTCTCTGCAATGCGTTCTTTGACAAAAGGTAGCTTCCAAACATCGATTAACTGCTGCTGCGCTTCCTCAATATATTCAGGAATATTACTCGCCAAGGTAATCTGACCACCCGGCTGCAAACGCGACAATAGAAATTCAAAAAACGGCATATTTAACCAGCGCTGTGCAGGATTATGCGGTTCAGGGTTTGGGTACAAAATAAAGAATTGCTGTACTTGCGCAGGATGTAAGGCATGTACTACCCAAGGCAATGCATCAGCATGAATTGGAGTTAAATTGTTTTGCCCTTCAAGTTGATGCTGCTTTTGCATTGCCACAAATTTTTCACATGTACGCTCAACAGCAATCAATTGAAATTCAGGATGATTGGCTGAAAACAATAATGCGTGTTTACCTTTACCAGCCCCAATTTCCACACAAATCGGTGTGGAATCAATCGGCTGAAAATCACGGGGAGCTCGCATACGCTGCGCTTGAAATTGACGAATAGGCATAAACAGATCAAACTAAACAGAACGGCATAAGTCTAACAACTGCGACTGTATTTGCCTAATTGAATCATCCGTTTTTGCTGGAGTTAAGCATGCCCACCACCATGAATTGTCCACGCTGCGGCGCATTGACGACTTGGGAAAATAATGAATATCACCCGTTTTGCTCAGATCGCTGTAAATTGATTGATCTCGGTGCATGGGCCAATGATGAATATCGTCTGCCGACACAAGATGCACCTCAGGCCGATGGTGGCCGTGAAGAAGACCAATTCTAAGGACTCAAGTGCATAACCCTATTATTTAGGTAAATAAAACAGGAATCCGTTTGGATTCCTGTTTTGTTAATTTAAGTTTCTCAATCTAGTTGCTTAACCCGCTTTACCAGCAACGAAAGGATTATGTTGTTTTTCATAACCAATGGTACTCATTGGACCATGCCCTGAAATAAACTGCGTGTCATCCGGCAAGCTAAAACATTCACGCTGAATGGAGTCGAGTAATTGTTGATGGTTACCGCGTGGAAAATCTGTCCGGCCTATCGAGCCTTTAAATAACACATCCCCCGTCCAGAGCACGGCATATTTTGCGTTATAGAACATGACATGACCTGGTGTATGCCCCGGTGCAAAACGAACTTCAAACTCTTCTGCACCCAGCTTCAAGGTTTCGCCGCCTTCCAACCATTGGGTCACATGGACATTTTCAGGGATCGGGAAACCGTATTTCGCAGAAACCTCCTGAATCATGTCCAACCAAAACGCATCTTCTTTATGCGGGCCAATCACTGGAACATTCCAAGCTTGGGTTAATGCCCCAACCGCACCTGCATGGTCTAAATGGCCATGCGTTAACCACAAGGCTTTGACCGTTAAACCGAGCGCTTCAACTTCGGCTTTTAATTTTTCAGGCTCTCCCCCTGCATCAATCAAGACCGCTTCTTTCGACTCAGAGTCCCAAACAATGGAACAGTTTTGTTGAAATGCCGTAACGGGCACGATTTTAACTTGCAACATAGGGCGAAAACCTCAAGGCGATGAATGGGCTAATGTTTGCTTTAAGGCATCAAGATTAGCTTGAAGTAATAAATTGAGCAATGCGACATGATCATCCCGCGCGTTTAATGCAGGAATATAACCATATTCACCACCGCCTGCAGCTTGGAAAATTTCAGCATTTTGCAGCGCCAACTCTTCTAGCGTTTCCAAACAATCCGCTGAAAATGCAGGGCTCATAACCTGTACCGATTTCACGCCTTGTTTGCCCCATGCGTCCAAAGTGGCATCAGTATAAGGTTTCACCCATTCTTGCTTACCAAAGCGAGATTGGAAACTGATTTCATATTGATCTTCAGTTAAACCAAGCGCTTGCGCGACTAAATGTCCTGTTACACGGCAACGGTCAGCATAGGGATCACCCTTGTCTGCATAAGGCTGTGGAATGCCATGAAAAGACATCAATAACTTATCCGCGACCCCATGCTCCGCTTGATAATCACGCACACTTTGCGCCAAGGCCTGTATAAACACAGGATGCTGGTAATAGTCACGAATAATGCTCAGACCCGGTAAATTGCGTTGCTGCGGAATCCATTGTGCGATCGCATCATATAGCGGCGCAGTCGATGTTGCTGAATATTGTGGGAATAGTGGAAACAGGACGATGTGGTCTTGTGGCTGCTGTGCCAATTGATCTAAAGCTGCTTGAATGCCTGGATTGCCATAGGTCATGGCAGGAACCACCTTCAGTTCAAATTCTGGATACGCTTGAGTTAAATGTGCTTTTACAGCGTCAACTTGCGCCAACAATATTTCACGCATAGGCGAATCATTGCCCCAAACCATTTCATAGGCATGCGCCACACGCTTTGGTCGAAATGGCAAAATGAACAAACGTAGAATGATTTGCCATATCGGTTTCGGGATTTCAATCACCCGCTGATCTGACAAAAACTGTTGCAGAAAACGACGCACTGCGGGTACAGTTGGCGCATCAGGCGTACCTAGATTCGCCAGAATAATGGTGACTTTAGCTTTCTCGACAGGCAACATTACGCTTTTTCCATCAATTTGAATGACGCTAATGTAGCAGCTTTTTATCCATTTAATAAAATTGATTAATATGCAGATTTAAATTGAAAAACTCGATCATTATCAAGCAAATTACTTTCTAACAATTTTTGACCTTTACTGGTTACTTGCCACAACATCCGCTGACGGTCATCTCGGCCATTGGGCACAATCCAGTCATTCTGCCGCATCTGGCTTTTAATGCTGTGTAAAGCACGAATATTCACTTGTGCCCGCGCAACCGCATGAGCACGTGGCATCTCAATACGTGCATCATCCAGACCTGTTTCATTCAAAAACTCATTCATACGTTTAGAGAAGAATTCTTCAGGGGTTGGATTAACAAAGGTTGCGCCTAAAATCGACAAGAGCTGCGCCCACGTCATTTTCTTCTGTACTTTTAATTCTTTGAAATTACCATCTTGATAAGCGTGCATGCGGTATTCAAATGAAAATAGTTCATGCATCGACACTTTTGGTAAAGATAAGAATGGATCAACTTCGCGTTTTCCAGACTCTGTTTCGAGTTGAACTAACTGGGCTTTTAAGCGATCAATTTCATCATGTAAAGCTTGAGTATTCTGTGGGCGCACCCAACCTGTAACAGGATAGCGTTCTAGCATTTGTGGCATGTTCAATCGAACTGCCATTTCTAAATCACGCAAGGTTCGATAGCTAAAGACTTGATCCACTTCATTTTGCAATAGCTTACGAAAGTCTTTGAATTTTTCACGTAGCTCAGGCTTTTCATCATGCAAAGAAAGATCACGTGAATTTGGATCTTCATGCATAAACACAATGACCGGCTTTTGTTTCGTCACTGCATAAATATATTCAAGGTGCATATAACCCACACCTGAAACAGACTGCTCGCCATACTGACTACCCAGTAAGATCACCACATAATCACAGTCATCAATTTGACGACGCGCAAAAGCCGTACTTAATGGTGTGCGCTGTTCCAACCCCCAAGAGAAAAAACCCATCCCTACAAGAGTCTGTGCCAATATGATCCGTTCTGGCTGCATTTCACTGCCAGATGTGGAAATGAATACTTGATAACGCTTATCGAGCATTAGAGATCCTCTTCCCGTTGCACGCTATATCCAGCACTCAAAAAAGTGGTTGCTGAAACATACAGCATGACTACCCCAAATAGATTTAAATTGTTTTATCTAAAATCGTTCAATCACAATGATTAAAATTCTAAACTTGCCGCCTGAATATTGCAGATTTTCCAAGTGATTTGATCATCTTGAATTAAGCGTGCTACCACAGGTGTTAAGTTTTCCGCATTATTTCCACTGACATAACATTCGATACGCAGTGAATCTTGGCGGTTATGCTCAAATAATAACTCATTTTTAATCAAAATTTGGGCTGTTTGTCGTGCAACCGCAAATCCTGAGTCAATTAATGTCAGCTTCTGACCAAAAATATACTGAATTGCCGATTTTAGGAAGGGGTAATGCGTACATCCAAGCACTAAATAATCTGCACCTGCATCTACAACTGGCTGTAATATCTCAGTTAATGTCTGCAGGCAAGGCTCAGTCATTTGCGCCCCCGCTTCAACAAAGGGCACCAATTCCAAAGAAGTCACTGACAAAACTTGCACCCCTGCAGGTTCAGCAAATCGCTGCATGACATCTTTGATTAATTTACCCCGAAAAGTCGCAGGCGTTGCGAGGACAGCCACAGTTTTACTTTTGGTCTGTAATACCGCGGGTTTTAAGGCTGGAACCAAGCCAATAATCGGAAAATTTTCACCGTAGTGTTCACGCAAATAATCCAAACTAAATGCCGATGCCGTATTGCATGCCACCACCGCGACTTTACACCCCTGACGGTATAACCACTCAATCGCATGTGCAGTCAGTTCACGGATGTCCTGATCTTGACGCGGTCCATAAGGGACATGTGCCGTATCTGCAAAATAAACAATCCGTTCATTCGGTAAATAACGTGCAATTTCCAACGCAACAGACAAACCACCAATACCTGAGTCAAATACCCCAATAGGCGCATCAGCAGTCGCTTTTGGCATGGGTACATTTAAGGGGTAAATGGGATGAATGGCGGTCATAGGGTCACTTTAATTTAGATTCAGAATGACAAGGTGGAAAGCTTAAACCTCAGGTGCCTAATTGCAAGTGCAAATCACCACTTTGTAACACTAAAATGGACTCCCCTTGCTCATTTTCAAGCAGCTCACCCATCTCGACTAAATGAAAAAATGCAGCACGTTGAATTAAGGCATTTATACCAAAACGAACATGCACATAAGGACGTAGTTCACCCTGATATTCACGCATAAAAATCGGATGTTCCTGATCAACAATAATCAGGTCTTGGGTGGTTGTGGTGAATTGAATATAGTTTTTAGCGTCAATCTCAACGTGATCCACCTGATTGACAAATAAAGGCTCATCTTCCACCTGTATTTCAATTTGTTCCACAGGGGTTTTTAAATAGAATTTCCCATCTTCTTTCCAAAGCACGGTTGAGAACAGATCTATGAGCGCTTGTCGCTTGATCAATTGACCATCGTGCCACCATTCTCCATTGGCTAAAACCTTCAAATCCATTGCACCACAATGCTTTGGATGCCATTGATCTAATGGGGGGATTGACCTTTTGTGACCGGACTGTCCATCTTTTAAGTATTGTGCAATGTTCATTAAATTTCTATCATCCCTATTAATGAATTTTTTCGTCGGGTTTTCGTTCAATTGCTGCTTCATCCGCCTAATAAATACCTTAGTGACGGAAAAATAATATGATTCAGCCAATTGGCTAGAACTCGGTTTAAAACTATACTAGCCCACAATATCAAAGACACGATAGAAAAATTGTGTCTGGGCATTAAGAACACTCATGGCAGCACCATTTAAATGAATTGAATGGATGCCACCTTCCGAAATATGAGGAGTCCTACATGGAACACATCGAACGTGAATCGATGGAGTTTGACGTAGTTATCGTCGGTGCAGGTCCTGCCGGCCTATCTGCTGCGATTAAAATTCGTCAACTTGCAATTGAAAATAACCTAAACGATCTGTCCGTTTGTGTCGTGGAAAAGGGCTCCGAAGTGGGTGCGCATATTCTATCGGGTGCTGTGCTTGAACCCCGCGCGATGAATGAATTGTTCCCAGATTGGAAAGAACAAGGCGCACCGTTAAATGTGCCTGTGACTGAAGATAAAACCTTCTTCTTATTGTCTGATGAAAAATCACAAGAAGCACCGCATTGGATGGTGCCTAAAACCATGCATAACGATGGCAACTATGTTATTTCGTTAGGTAACGTTGTTCGTTGGTTGGGCGCTAAAGCTGAAGAATTAGAAGTATCTATTTTCCCAGGTTTTGCCGCTTCTGAAATCCTTTACCATGAAGACGGGACTGTGAAAGGTATTCAGACTGGCGACATGGGTATTGGTAAAGATGGCGAACCAACGCACAACTTTACCCCTGGCTATGAACTTCATGCGAAATACACATTATTTGCTGAAGGTTGCCGTGGTCACTTGGGTAAACGTCTGATTGCTCAGTTCAACTTAGATAAAGATGCTGATCCGCAACATTACGGTATTGGTATTAAAGAACTTTGGGAAATCGATCCTGCTAAGCACAAACCAGGTTTGGTGATGCACGGTGCAGGTTGGCCTTTAAGTGAAACAGGTTCTTCAGGCGGTTGGTGGTTATACCACGCTGAAAACAACCAAGTGACATTAGGTATGATCGTTGACTTGTCATACACCAATCCACACATGTATCCATTTATGGAAATGCAGCGCTGGAAAACACATCCACTGATCAAGCAATATCTTGAGGGTGGTAAGCGTATTTCTTATGGCGCACGTGCGGTTGTAAAAGGTGGTTTCAACTCATTACCTAAATTCACTTTCCCTGGTGGTAGCTTAATTGGTGATGACGCAGGTTTCCTAAACTTTGCGAAAATCAAAGGCTCTCATACAGCAATGAAATCAGGTATGCTGTGCGGTGAAGCTGTATTTGAAGCGATTGCTGCGGGTGTGGAAAAAGGTGGTGACCTTGCCATTGCACGTGTGACTGAAGGTGAAGACTTCTTCACTAAAGAGTTAACTGCGTATACTGACAAGTTTAACAACAGTTGGTTGAAAGAAGAGTTATATAACTCTCGTAACTTCGGCCCTGCTATGCATAAGTTTGGTCAATGGATGGGTGGTGCGTTCAACTTTGTTGATCAAAACATCTTTAAAGTGCCATTTACACTACATGACTTACAGCCCGACTTCAGCGCTTTAAAAACTGTCGATGCTGCGAACTTCAAACCGAATTATCCAAAACCAGATGGTAAAATTACATTTGACCGTTTGTCTTCTGTATTTGTATCGAATACGGTACATGAAGAAAATCAGCCTGCGCATTTAAAACTGACAGATGCTTCTATTCCTGTAAATGTGAACTTACCAAAATGGGATGAGCCTGCTCAGCGCTACTGCCCTGCTGGTGTTTATGAAATTATGGAAGAGAATGATGGTTCTAAGCGTTTCCAAATAAACGCGGCAAACTGTGTTCACTGTAAAACGTGTGACATCAAAGATCCGTCTCAAAACATTACTTGGGTAACACCTGAGGGTGGTGGTGGTCCTAATTATCCTAATATGTAATCTCTTTTGAGATTGAAATAAACCCGCTTAGTGCGGGTTTATTTATTAAGCTTCAACATAACCAGGTGAGATTTTTTAAATAGAAAAAGGCTTTGTTGCATAAATATGTAAGCATCTGATTTAAATAAATTTAATTTTGGATCAAAAAATAATCAAAACCTTTAAAATCATATAGTTATGAAATCTTTGTGCAACAAAACCATAGAAAAATATAAAATAAATAAACCCGCAAACAGATACGTAATAAAACTATTTGAATTACTCTCTTCTTCTAATCCACTAGATTTAATATAAGTAAAAGCTAATAGGGCTAAGAAAATTAATATTACAAAAAACCTAAAAACTTTCCACTTAACACCCAACTATTTTAAACCAATTTTAATAAATTGAATTCTATATTATTCATTTAAATTAGGATTACCAACAAGCTCACCAACTAAATTATTTCTTTTTCAATCTCAAAAATCCACTCATAATATTAACTTAAATTTTTGTTCAATATATCAATTTTAATAGGCGTTTGTACAAATGGACATGTAATATTGTGCTATCCAATCTTAACCACAAAGTTTTATGATACTTTTTACGAAACCCGTAATCATACGTAAAGAAAGGCGAAATAGAAATTTGATCAAACAGTATTAAATTATTATATCGAAATAGGTTTGATTTCGTCCATGCTCACCTAATGGCTGAGTATACTATTGAGTCCGAGAATCAAACCAAATCGAAATATTCGCTCGCTTTATTCAAGAAGACCAATTGGTTGTACAATAGGCCTTGAGTGCAAGCATCTTTATTCGGGAATTATATTGCTGAAGAAGCCTTTAAGAATATCTCCTTGTACAACAAAGCCAATTTTTATTAAAAACGTAGTTAATCTATGAAATTTCTCATAAACTAAGGAGTTTACTTCCACTTCGAGACGCTAACCTAGAATATATTTCAAAACATTACAAGATGTGGCATTTAAGAAAATATGATATACATAAAAGTTAAAAATGTAACATTTAAAAAACATAAATGTACTTAAACGAGTATTTATCTAATAAATTTTAGATTATAATTTCTACTATTGAAAAATATAAATAGAACTTAGATTTAAATGACTGTACAAAGAAACAATCCTTTTGCTGGCCTATATGATACAGCAGGAAGAGCAACTAATTCATACGGATCTTCAAATGTTCCTACAAGATATGGCACTCTTCAAAATATTGAAAATGTTAAAATTACAAAAAAATGGACAGTTCATGATCTTAATCGAATAGTTAAGAACGGAATTCAAGGATTAGACGATCCAACTAGAAATTGTAGCATGTGTTGTTTAAATGCTTTAGCAAGCAATATCAATGCCTTATATGCGGGTTATTCACCCAAATCAATACCAACAAATAATACAATGATTCAAGCAACTGAAACATTAGTCAAAAAAGGGTACGCTGTACGCTTAAAAGATATTCAACCTACTATTAAAAACACTACTAAAAGATTCACTACAGCTGCAGACATATTAGATAATGATGTTGAGAAGTCAGTATCTGCTAATATTTCAGCAGCTTTAAGTAAATTAACCCCTGATAATTCACTAATGTTTTTTTCTGTTGGTATTGCTTACGGATATCACTCAACCATAATAGCTGTATCTAAAATATCAACACTATCTGTTGGTGGCGGTGGTATTCGCCTAAGTGGAAACAATAACAAACCACTTTTTTTATTTATTGAGGATAATGGTGGTGCAAGAAAATATTATGGTCCAGAATTGGATGTTAAGTGTTGTCAATATATTGTTGGAGCAACTAGACATTATAGAGGTCGAAATAATCTAAATGCCAACCTAGATGCTATAATCTTCCAATTAAATGTCCCAAATAAATAAAATTATGAAAATAAAAAATTACACAATAGCAGGAGCCATTTTTCTTTTTGGCTGTACTTTTCAAAAAAATGATATATCACCTACAAATATTGATATAGATCTACTACGAAATAGTTTTAAAATAAAAAATTTAAACTTTGTGCACAATAAAATCAATAATGATTTTTTTTCAGAGAGTTTAAGTAAATGCTTAGGCCCAAACCAAAAAAACAATCTTAAATTAAAAAACACATATACCATTAAATTTAAAGATAATATAATTTCAAATGTCACAGAATACGAAATACAGAAAAATCAACTCTCTTCTTCTGTTAATAAAATAACCAATAATTTCCTAATAACACCTAGATCTAATTTTTCCAAATTATGCTGGGAAGATACTTATACAAAACCTATTTACAGTAAAAACTTTGGGACAACTTTATTTGTTTTCTCAAGCAATGAAAACTATATCTTTAACTCAAAGAATGATTCAATTAAAAGCACTATTGAAAATAACCCTCAGGACTATTATTTAGACGACATTATATCAATAATCAATAATCAATAATCAATAATCAATAATCAATAATCAATAATCAATAATCAATAATCAATAATCAATAATCAATAATCAATAATCAATAATCAATAATCAATAATCAATAATCAATAATCAATAGATACCTCTTTCAAACATAAAAAACTAAATTTAATTTATAAAAGCTACTAAGTAAATTAAAGTTCTAAAAAGACTTTAATATCTTCTGCGGACTCTGTGTAAAAAATTTCAGTGTAGCCTTCTTTATTCGTTCTACCTTTTTTTGTTCGCCCATTTTTAAACTTTGCCAGATAACCTACATTTTTATATGGCTGACCATTATCATCAGTAAATTTAAATTGTGCATTATATCTTGAACTATCAGGCATGAATGGGAAGTTAGAAATATCAACTCTCTCCCCTCCCACAAACTTATGCTGCCCCGCCTTCACCTCAAACTTTCCAGCCGTAGTAGGCAATACACCCGCACTGCTGATTTCGATTTGACTACCACCTGCTGTCAGTACTATTTTCTTACTCGCTTTAATTTCGACTGTATCTTCAGTGGAAATAATTTGAATACCTTTTCGTGCAATCAGATCCGCCCCATCTCCTTGCGCTTGGATTTCAACTTTGCCTTTACCAGCATAAGCTCTTAAGCCTTCTTGTGCTGCAAATAGACTGATCTTGTTTTGTGCATGGGCAATCAAGGATTTTTGGCTACTGAGGTTGATGCTATCGCCTGCACTTTGGCTGATCTGCCCATCCGCTGAAAGATGAATATCTTCCTGACTACTCACAGCAATGGAGTTTGGTGCAGATAAAATCATTAAGGCTTGTTTAAAGGCATCAGCTTTTTCTTTACTGCCTTTTTCGATTTGGCCAAGGAAGTTTTTCAGATTATCTAAGACTTCAAGCGGGTCAGTTTGCTGGTTTTTCGCCACTTCACTTAAAGCTTTGCTGCTGTTTAAGTTAGCTTCGATTTGATCTTTTGCAGCTTGTGCATCGAGGTGCATTGCTGCTGCTTGTTGTTGTGGGTGTGTGCTGACAAGAAGCCCTTGTCCTGCACGTACTGCGCCCCATTGGTCGGTTCTCAGTTCAAAACCTTCACCTCGCCCTGCACTTTCTGCGGTTTCTTTGGGATGACTAAGGTTACCGAGGTTGAGCTGAGTGGCGCCATGGGTACTTTGTAATTGTGTTGAGATTTGTCCAGTCGTGTCATCAAAGCGAAGTTGTCCAAAGCCTTCACCTTGGACTTCCTTACTTTTTATTCCAGCCAGTTTTTTGGTGTCTGGCAGTTTGCCTTTACTATCAAATTGGGTTGGACTGCGCTGTGCTTCATGTATGCGCCCCACTACAAATGGTCGGTCAATATTACCGTCAAAGAAATCAATAACTACGATTTCATTAATGCGCGGTAAGAAGCGTGCGCCATAACCTTCACCTGCCCATGGAGTAAGTACATCGACCCATGCAGAATCCATATCATTGTCATTGCTGCCTGCACCACCATCATGGCTGTGGTCATCTCCACGGGTAAATAAGAAGCGGACTTTGATTCGTCCCCATTCATCCACATGTATTTCTTCACCGCTTGGCCCAACAACTTTAGCCCGTTGCGGATGGGTACTTGGACGGTGTTCGAGTGGGTTATATTCAGGAACCGTCGCAATATTGCGACGTTGTAATGTGAGCTGATTGGCCTGACGCTCGGCCTGTTCATGGATGGTTTTAATATTCCACTGACTTTGTTCAATCAGTTGATTGACCTGTTCAGAGAGGTCTTTAGGTAAGTTATTTTGGTTATAGAATTTTTTTCCTGTGATTAAAAATTGTTTGTCTGCACCACTGTGTTGATCGATTTCTGGGTGTTCATTCAATTCAAACCAATAACCCACTTGGGTATCACGCACAGTCGATTGTGCACTGAATTTTTTCGATTGTAGCTCGTGATAGCGCGTTAGGTTTTGATTCAATTTTTCAATTTGGCTATTGGATGAAGCGGTAGCTTGGTCTTCGCCTTTTAAGCCTTGCATCCATGCAGGGCTGACATGCCATGCTTGTTCCAAACTTAAGCTAGCATTGTCTTGGCTTTGGCTATGCTGATGTTTGCTTTGAACTGAACCTGCGCCTTCTTCTTGGCTGAGTCCATCGGCTTGCCAGCGCTGTACATGGACCGCAGTCGGCTGAATGCTACGCTCACCGATCAAGCTGGTGATGCTGTCTTGTTTTTCTGTGGCACTAGAACGATGAAAGCGGATACTACGACGGCTGAGTGCTTGATATTGGCTATTGTCATCAATCAGGCGGAGTTTTTGTTTTTCAATTTGGGCTGAGGAATGCGGCACTTTCAACTGTGCTTCATCGATGAGCCAGTTAATGCCTTCACTGCGCCAAAGTCGCGTTAAAAAGTCATAATCGCTTTCATTCGACTGCATGATGAAAGGTCGAACGTCATAGTTTTGGCTTAAACCGCTTAGATCTAGCGTTAGACTGGCAGCAAAGAGCGGACTTTTGCTTTGCCATTCTTTAAAAAGAGTCTCACTAACATCGCGCACCGATTTGTTCATAAACACACGGCTGTTGCGGCGTTTATGCCACAGTGAAGTTGCATCTTCTAAAGTGAGTTTATATAGGGTGAGTGAACCGTCACTCTGCCCTTGAGCCGCCTCTGTAATAATACCGGTGGTACGGAAGAGTTCGCCCTGATCGGTCACTTGATCAACGGCAACCTGTGCGCCAATAAATTGTTTTAGTGGAATAAGTGCATTGGTGGATAGGCAAATCAAAGTCGCTTGTACGCCTTGGTTTAAGATATGCTCCCCATCAATACGTTGAATAAAAAGCTCTTCATTCAACGCAGGGTTGGAAAATTGCACATGAATGGCACGTTTTTGGGCGGATAAGCCTAATTTTTCAAGTATAAGAGCAATCGAATTTAACATTTTAAAAGTCTGTTTTTAAACTTTGTATAATTATGCTTCGAATGATATAGGCTAGCCATCAGACTTGACCAGCCTATTTTATTAATAAAAATGTAACATCTTAATAATTATTATTTTTTTACAATCTCTTAAATTAACCTTTCTGAACCAAATAATGGAATTCTTTATTTCCATTTTCATCAAGACGTTCTTCTTGAAGCAAAAGCTCATGACCTAAATGCATACAAAATTTCGGAATATCCCAAGAGGTCGAATTATCTGTTGCAAAAACCTCAACAATATCGCCCGATTTTGATTTACGAATGGCTTGATGCAACATCATCACAGGCTCAGGGCAACGTAAGCCACGGGTGTTTAATTGAATTGATGGGGACACAGAAGGCTCAGACATTAGAAAACTCAGTATTAAAATCTAGGGCTATTTTAGCATAATCCTGACGACCGAATGTTAGCTTGAAAAATGCAAACGATAGCGTCTTAAAATGACTTGATCGCTCATCATCTAGATCAACATTAACAATAGACAACTGTATTTTCTACGGTATGATAAAATCATCATTTATTAGATATTAAGAGTCTTTAGGAAAGATCATGCAAGAGGAATCCGGCCCGTCGTGGGGCATGCGCGGCTTACGTAAATGGCTGGGCACTGCACCAGAAACCCGTGACGAACTGTTGAAATTGGTACAAGATTCACGTCGCTTCTTAGAACCCGATACAGTTGCCATGCTCGAAGGGGTACTCGACTTACCTGCAACTAAAATCCGCGAGGTCATGACCCCCCGTACTGCGATGATCAGCTTGCAAGAAGATGATGAGCTATTAGATATTTTGCATGTACTTGTTGAATCTGCACACTCACGTTTCCCAGTCTTTTCCTCAGACCAGCCAGACAATGTTGTCGGTATTTTGTTGGCCAAAGATTTGTTGCCATTTTTGACAGAACCGACCACCAAAGTCGATATTCGTGCATTAATGCGTCAACCCTTATTTGTACCTGAGAGCGCGCGTTCTGACCAAGTTTTACGTATGTTGAAAAATACCCAAACCCATATCGCTGTAGTGATTGATGAATATGGCACAACTTCAGGCTTAGTCACTTTAGAGGACATTCTTGAAGAAATTGTGGGTGAAATTGAAGATGAACACGACAAAGTCGATGAAGAAGCTCAATTTATCATTCCAGATGAAGACCCACTAAGTGCAAATACATGGTTGGTTCAAGCACTTACACCAATTGAACACTTTAACAATCTTTTAGATGCTGATTTTTCAGATGATGAAGTAGAAACTGTGGGCGGCTTACTGCTACAAGAAATGGGCTTGGTCAGTGATTTACAAGGTCAAGTGATTGAACTTGAAAACTGGGAATTTACCATTTTGGAGGCAGATGCACGTACCATTCATCTGATCCGAGCTGTCCGTAAATGAGAACCTACTTTGATAAGCTGCTAAACCACTCACAACAAAAAAAACAGCTACCTTTCATCTATCCTTTGCTGATTGCATTATTTTCAGGTGCCATCTTCAGCTTGTCGCTGGCACCTTATCATTATTGGTGGTTGGCAATTTTATCTCCAGCCCTGTTGTATGCCTGCCTAAGTCAACGTGCACCTAAACAATCGTTTTTCATTGGTCTAGCTTATGGCTTTGGCTTATGGTTTGTCGGGGCTTTTTGGCTATATACCTCAATCCATGTCTATGGTGATACCAATTCAGCACTCAGTGTTTTGATGATTGCCATTATGGCGATTGTGATGGGGCTGTTTACCGCAGTTCAGAGTTGGCTCTACCGCCGCTTCTTTCCAGAAACCCCACTGACCTTTGCGCCACTGTGGGTGTTTTTCGAGTGGAGTAAAACTTGGGTCTTTACCGGTTTTCCATGGCTGTTTGCAGGTTATGCCTTTACTGAACGTTTCCTCGATGGCTATGCACCATTATTCGGGATCTTCGGTGTTTCATTTGTGGTCATCTTATTGGCCTGTGCACTGGTCGAAATCCTCAGAAGACGTGTGATCTGGATTGTACCTTCAGCGATCGTACTTGTAGGTGCATGGGGCGCTGCTCAACTGCAATTTGTACAACCTAAAAATACCAAGCCACTCTCTGTTTCCTTGATTCAAGGCAATATTCCGCAAGATTTAAAATGGTTAACAGAATACCAAGCTCAGACCTTAATAAAATACGCAACCTTAAGTCGTACTGAGTGGGGCCGTGATGTCATTGTCTGGCCAGAATCTTCGATTCCAATGTTCCAAACTGACATTGAACCATTTTTGGATGCCATGAATGTGCAGGCCCAAAAAACTGGAACAGCATGGGTCACAGGAATTCCCTATTGGGATTTAGCCGAATCACAGCAAAATAATCACCCGATGTATTACAACAGTATTATGGCAACTGGTGATGAAGCTTCAGGGCTGTATAAAAAGCAACGCTTAGTGCCCTTTGGTGAATATATTCCTTTATCAGGTATGTTGAGTTGGGTGTTACCTGCGTTGCAAAATGACCCCTCCATGAGTGGTTTTTCACGTGGTGCGAACGACCAAAAACCATTACAGGTCAAAGGTCATGATTTAGGGGCTGCGATTTGCTATGAAGTGGCTTATCCCAATTTAACCCGTCGTAATGCCAGTCAAAGTGATTTCCTTGTCACCATTTCAAATGATGCTTGGTTTACTGGCACGGCAAGCCCACATCAACATTTACAAATGGTGCAAATGCGTGCCAAAGAAAATGGGCGCTGGTTTATTCGTGCAACCAATACCGGCATTACTGCGTTTATTGACCATACCGGACATATTGTCAAACAAGCGCCAATGGATAAGGATGCGGTCTTACGTGGCGAGCTTCCAGCAATGCAAGGTGAAACTCTATATACCCGTCTCAGCGATTGGCCGATATTAATTTTCTCCTTCCTTTTATTGGTTCTGGGTTGGATTTATCGCCCGCGTAAAGTTGATATTTCTTTTAAATCACGCCGTTGATTCGGCTACAAAAGATCAAAAAACCGAGCCAAAGCTCGGTTTTTTATTGATAAACTTTCAGGGTGCCAGCTCACCTTACTTTTTCAAAGTAACTTAGTACCTAGGGGAATCTCTGCATCAGGCACACAAAGAGCAACATGCCCCTCTGCATTATGAAAGCCTGTGACCAAACACTCTGACTGGATCGGACCAATTTGTTTTTTTGGAAAATTCACGACGGCAACGACCAATTTTCCCAATAGATTTTCCGGCTGATATAGCTGTGTAATTTGCGCACTGGATTTTTTAATGCCCAGTTCCTCTCCAAAATCCACATGGAGAATGTACGCGGGTTTACGTGCTTGCTCAAAGACTTCAGCCTGCACAATTTTCCCCACACGTAATTCAACTTTCAAAAAATCTTGCCAATCGATCTGTTGCATTTTTCCCTCTTTCTTTTCTTTGTTGTACTTCATCCAACTATCTAAGATCTGATATGTAAAGATTATAAAAATTTCATTCAGGCTGACCATATGTGAAACAGACATTCGATGCGTCAAAACGGACAAAGCAAGGTTATGTTAGAGCGCGTACCATGTAGAAGTATGCACTGATGTACGCTACGAACTGTTCATTAACACGAGACATAAAAAAACTGGAGCAAGCTCCAGTTTTGAAGGTTTAATTTTGGGGTTATAACTGCGTAACTAAATAGGAAAGCATGGCAGCTAAAGATACCATTGGAATATATCGATAAAGACGAACAACCAGTTGTTCGATGGCAGATGCATGTTCTTGTTTTAAATTTGCCACAGTCGCTTTTAATGCAGACCAAAAACTTAAAGCCAGTAATGAACTCATTAAGCTCATGGCAAAGAAGCCCACCATAATTTGGCTACTGCCCTCAGTGCTTTGCCATAAATACACAATGCCTTGACTGATCGGCAGAATACTTAAAATCAAAAGAACAGATTTCAGCATAGACCAATGAAATTGGTTAATTTCATCCGTTAATAATAATGCTTTCATGCTATCCTCCATGGCTAAAAAAGTACCATAAAAGATATTATGCGCGGTTTTATTTAAATGAAAAGCCTATATTTATTCATATTTTGCGATTATTGTAATCAATAAAATTGGGAATAATTCTTATTATAAATATCACATATTTTGCATTATGTAATTTAAATTAAATTCAATAACTTAATATTAATTTTATAATTAAGATTTATTATCACTTCACTCAATATTGAAACACCCTATTAAGTGAAGTGATTAATTCCATTAAAACTGAATTTATAATTATTCTCAGTTAGTGTTTATAGTAAATATCAGCATCATTTTCTTCACCACCAGACTGACCGTCCGCACCAAATGAATAAAGATCATAAGGACGGCCTTCAGAACCTGGAATCACATATTGAATGTCATTGTCCCAACTGTCTTTTGGATAGCCACCTTTGATGTAGCCACCTGGCAACCAGTTTTTAGCAGACTCAGGTTTAGTGACCAAAGCATTTAATCCGCCGTCTTGCATTGAAGGGAATTTACCATTGTCCATTTTGTATTGATCTAATGAGCCAGCGACACTTTTTAAAGTAATCGCCGTAGTATCGACTTTGGCTTTTTCACCACGGCCCATCACGTTCGGTACAATCAGCGCTGCCAAAACACCTAAAATGACAATGACCACCATCACTTCAATTAAAGTAAAACCTTGTTGCTTCATATTTTTTGTCTTCACTTGCATGTTACAAATCTCTGTTCACATCATTGTTCGAATGTCTTAAATCATATTATTCATATTCACGATTGGCAGCATCACAGCAATCACGATCACCAGTACAATGCTCGCCATAAATACCAACATCAGCGGTTCAAGCAACGCCAATAAAGTTGAAATTAAAGTCGTCACTTCTCGGTCTTGCATCGTCGACGCACGTTCGAGCATCCGATCTAATTCGCCTGAACTTTCACCACTTTTGATCATTTGTACCATCATCGGTGGGAAATAACCACTTCGCTCAAGCTGTGTTGCTAAATTACCACCTTCTGTTACTTTCTCTGCCGCAAGGTTGACCGAATCTCGAATCACCCAATTATTACTGACCGCTGCGCCAATTTTTAAAGCATCGACCAAAGGCACGCCAGACTTGGTTAAAATCGACAAGGTACTGGCAAAACGAGCGGCATTAATGCCTTTAGACAGTTTGGAAAATAATGGTAATTTCAAAGTCAATCGGTCAAAGGCATAATGTCCCGCCGCTGTTCTGAGGAATCGAACCAAGAGAAAAATCGAGACTACGCTACCGACCAATAAAAATGGCCAGGCCATTCGAATAAAATCACTGGCTTTCATTAAAGCGACCGTTATCCACGGCAAGGCATCTTTGCTTTGATCAAAGGTTTTGACAATATCTGGGACCACATAGGTCATGAGTCCCATCACAATACCGAAAGACATTAACATCAGGATGATCGGATAAATCATCGCACCCTGCACTTTTTTTTGCATGGCAAAGCGATTTTCGGTGTAATCGGCAAGTTGATCGAGAATGAGATCGAGATGACCTGAACGCTCACCTGCTGCAATCGTGGCAATATACAGTTCAGGAAAGCGTCCCGCTTGTTGTAGTGCGTTGGCTAAAGAATGTCCTTCCAAAACTTTAGAACGCACCGACATCAACAGGTTTTGCACATGGGCTTTTTCGTTTTGTTTTCCCACAGCACGAATCGCTTCTTCTAATGGTATTGCAGCGGCAACCAAAACTGAAAGTTGGCGAGTCAATAAAGCCAAGTCATAGGCATTCAGCCCTTTTTGAAACCAGCGCTGCTGCGCGTGTTTGTCTTTTTGCTCTATCGGATCGACAGCAACTGGAATGAGTGACTGATCTCTGAGCTGTTGACGAATTTGACGCGCAGAATCACCCTCAAGTACACCCTTCTGCTGCTTCCCTGAAGCGTCTATGGCAGTAAACTGATATGCAGGCATTGTAATGCTCTAATTTTCCAAAATTTCTATCAGCGCAGTTGCGTCTGACCATCAAAATCATTCATATTCTTAGATATAAAATATGAGCTCACTCTAACACAACTCCTTTACGATCACGACGAAATTTAATCAGGAACTTATCCACGTTTTATGGCAAATTCAGCGAGCATTGCAACACCTATTTACCGCGTTCGAGTCGCCGTTCCGGTATATTTATACGACTGCTTCGATTACAGCTTAAACCAAGAGCAATACCAACAAGCTGAAGTAGGTGCACGCGTTGCTGTATCTTTTGGTCGGCAAAATTTGACCGGTATCATCGTGGAAAAAATTGCTCCCGATGCACCACTCGATTCAAGCTTTAAACTCAAGGCCATTACCGAACTTCTTGATGATCGTGCCATTTTAGATGAGAAAGTTTTAAATTTATTGACATGGTCTGCACAGTATTACCAATTTCCGATTGGTGAAGTGATGCAAAGTGCCCTTCCGACGCTGTTACGCCAAGGAAAGCCCTATAATTTATTGGCACGGACATGGAATCTGATTGACCATAATGCTGAAGCCAAAATTAAACGTTCAGAGCGTCAACAAGAGGCGTATAAAATACTAAAATTACATCCCACAGGCACAGGTGAAAATCTTTTAAATTTGTCAGGTGTGGAAACCGCGACACTCAAAGCATTAGAGAAAAAAGGTATCTGCCAATGTGTCTTGGCGGAACAGGACTTTAGCCCGATGCCCATGAGCATGGCGCAAATGCCACTCACTGCAAATCCTGACCAAAAAAAAGCGATCGATAGCGTATTAAAAGCACGTAAAAAATATCAGGCCTTCCTGCTCGATGGCTTAACTGGCAGTGGTAAAACTGAAGTCTATTTACAAATCATGCAAGAGGTTCTAAAGCAAGGCAAACAAGTCTTGGTTTTAGTGCCTGAAATTGGACTTACCCCACAGACCATTAGCCGTTTCCAATCACGTTTTCATTGCAATATTGCTCTACTACATTCGGGTTTGAACGATTCAAAACGTATGCAAGCTTGGCAAGCTGCGCAAACAGGTAAGGCGTCAATTATCTTAGGCACGCGTTCTGCAATTTATACCCCACTGCCTAATCTAGGTTTAATTGTGATTGATGAAGAGCATGATCTGTCCTTTAAACAACAAGAAGGCTTTCGCTATCACGCTCGGGATGTCGCACTTTACCGTGGGCATCTGGAACAATGCCCTGTAATTTTAGGTTCTGCCACGCCTAGTATCGAGTGTTATGCACTGGCGAAACAAGGCAAAATGACCGTACTGGAATTGAACCAACGTGCGGGCACCGCGGTCATGCCGAAAATGCACATCCTTGATTTGAAAGTGGCACAGAAACAGCATGGAATCAGCCAACTTTTGATTGGTGAAATCCGTAAACGGCTTGAAAAAAAAGAGCAAGTATTGGTGTTCTTAAACCGTCGAGGATATGCCCCGGTTTTAATTTGTGAAAGCTGTGCATGGCAGGCCAAATGTCCGCACTGTGATGCCAATTTCACGGTACACCGCACACCCTATCAACACTTGCATTGTCACCACTGCGGCACCATTTACCGTATGCCAGAGCATTGTCCACAGTGTAATCACCAAGAACTGAAATCCGTGGGCATGGGCACAGCGAAGGTTGAAGAAAGCCTGAATGAACTATTTCCGCAGCATGACGTTATACGGGTCGATCGTGATTCCACCAGTCGCGTCGGCAGCTGGCAAAAAATCTATGACAAAATTCAAAAAAGCGAACCTGCCATTTTGCTTGGCACACAAATGCTGGCCAAAGGACATCATTTCCCTTACGTCACCTTGGTGGCGATTTTAGATATCGATTCAGGTCTGCTGAGTGTGGACTTCCGTGCCATCGAGCGTACTGCACAGCTCATTGTACAAGTCACTGGGCGTGCCGGCCGTGGTGAACGTAAAGGCGATGTGTTTTTACAAACCTTAAGACCCGACCATCCGCTTTTGAATATCTTGGTCAATGAGGACTATCGAAAATTTGCCAAAGAAACCATGAAAGAACGGGAAATGGCACAAATGCCACCGTTTCGCTATGCCGCATTGGTGCGCTGTGAGTCCAAAAACCAAGAACTCAATACTGAATTTTTACAGCAACATGCCCAATTACTGCGTCAGGACTCTGCTGGAATTATTGACATTTGGGGGCCGATTCCTGCCCCGATGGAGCGCAAAGCGGGACGTTATCAATCCCACATGGTTTTACTGTCTACAGATCGTGCGCGCTTACATTATTATCTGCGTTATTGGTGGCAAAACATCTTGCATAACAAGCCATCAAATATGAAATTGAGCCTCGATATAGACCCACAGGAACTCAGTTAAACGCGTACAATTCAGTCTGAAAAATCAGTCATACTGAATTGCAACTTTCGACCAAAAATACAACTCTAGGACGAGTAAATGTCACTACTGTTACAGATCACAATTTTCCTTGGCGCATCCTTATTGCTTGTCCCTTTGCTCAAGCGCTTTGGTATTGCAACGGTATTGGGATATCTGTTCACTGGTATTTTGCTCGGCCCCGATGTCTTTAACATTGCCAGTGATCCCCAAGCGATCCAAGAGCTCGCTGAGTTTGGCGTGATCTTACTGATGTTCCTGATCGGCCTCGAACTCCGTCCACAGCGGCTATGGAGCATGCGTAGTTCTATTTTCGGCATGGGGAGTTTACAAGTCGGTCTGACCGGTCTGCTTTTAGCGCTAGGCAGTTTTTTTGCATTACAACAAGGCATTGCAGCCAGTATCGTTATCGGTTTCGCTCTCGCTCTTTCTTCTACTGCCTTTGTCTTGCAGATGCTGAGTGAGAAGCAGCAATTAAACACCACCTATGGGCAACAATCCTTTTCGATTTTGCTGTTTCAAGATATGGCTGCAATTCCCCTGATTGCAGTCATCCCCCTGCTCGCAGGGACAGAATCATCACATCACGGAATCGCCTATTTCGCTGCCATCATTGCGACTTTTTCAGGCTTATTTTTATTTAGTCGATACTTAATGCGACCGTTTTTCCGCTTCGTCGCGAAAAGTGGCGCGCATGAACTGATCACCGCTGTCGGCTTATTTATTGTACTGGGTGTCGTGGTGTTGATGGATGTACTCGGCATCAGTACCACACTCGGCGCCTTTCTAACAGGCGTGCTATTGGCCGACTCTGAATTCCGCCATGAACTCGAAGCCAGTATTGCTCCGTTTAAAGGGCTTTTACTTGGGCTGTTCTTTATGACCGTGGGCATGACCACGGAACTGTCATTATTCGTTGAAATACCATGGTTCATTATCGGTGGTGCGTTGGCACTGATGCTCATCAAAATGGCGTCACTTACCGCGATTGCGCGTTATCTTAAAAATACATGGCGTAACAGTATTTTACTGGCAACCTGTTTGGCTCAAGGCGGTGAATTTGCCTTTGTGGTCTTTAGTGTGGCGAAAAGTGAAAATGTCGTACAGCAAGCCATTTTGGAGCCATTAACCCTCATCGTCACTTTGTCGATGGTGTTGACCCCTATGTTGTACTGGTTAATACAATCACAAATTTTGCCACGTTTTAATCCAAAAACCATCCCCGAATATGACGACATTCCGGATGAACATAATCCTGTGATTATTGCGGGCTTTGGACGTTTTGGACAAATCATTGCTCGTGTGGCGCATTTACAGCATTTGTCTTTTACCGCCATTGATAGCAACTTAGACAAAGTCGATTTCGTACGTAATTATGGTGGTCATCTATATTATGGCGATGCCACACAACCAGATATTTTACGCGCTGCGGGCATTGAACATGCCAAAGTGTTCGTCCTTGCCATAGATGATATTGAAGACTCGATGAACGTGGCGCGTCATATTCGCCTGAATTACCCTCAGTTAAAATTATTGGTCCGTGCGCGTGACCGTCATCAGGTGCATCTGCTGCGTGATTTGGGGATTGAGCATATTTGGCGTGAAACCTATTTATCCTCTTTAGGAATGGCCTATCACATGCTGTGCGACTTAGGCATCAGCGATGAAGATGCCTATAAAAGTATCGAATTGTTCCGTGATTATGATGAAAAACTGCTGACTCAACAGCAGCAAATCTATACCGATGAACAAAAAATTTATGAAACGCATCGTAACGCTTTAGCTGAACTGGAACATTTGTTTGAAAGCGATGCGCAAGCCCGTGAAAAACCTACAGGTGTTGATTTACAACGCAGCTTACAACGTCATCGTATTGATGTCACAAGAGATGATAATGAATGACTTGTGTTTTACAATATCGTCACCATTAAAGCAGGGTTATGGAGAATTTTATGTCAGATTTACGCCAACGCTTTTTTATTGAAGATAGCCCTGTTCGTGGAGAAGTGGTTCATCTTGAAGAAGCCCTACAAACGATTCTTGCACAGCGTGACTATGCACCTGCTGTACAAATTCTCTTGGGTGAAATGCTCAGCGCGACTGCCTTGTTGGCCAGTACCTTAAAAATTAAAGGTCGTATTAGCTTACAAATTCAGGCTGCAGGCACATTTAAATGGGCAATGGCGGAATGTAATCATCTCGGTGAAGTTCGCGCACTTGCAGATTATGAAGAAGACCCGCACTTTCAAGCCGCTGAAGACAGCAGCACAGTACTGAAAGCCTTGGTAAACCCAGTACTTTTCATTAATATCGAGCCTGAATTTGGTGAGCGTTATCAAGGGATTGTACCTTTAGACAAACCGGATTTAGCGGGTTGCTTGATGCAATATTATGATTTATCTGCACAGATCCCAACACGTATCGTCTTAGCAAGCAGCAACAGTCGTTCAGGTGGTTTACTGATTCAGTTATTACCTCGGAATAGCGAAGAAGAACAACGCCGTGTCGATGAAGATCTATGGCCACGTTTAACCATGCTGACTGAGACTTTAAAAGCAGATGAGTTAACGTCTTTATCTGCAAATGAAATTTTATATCGTTTATATAACGAAGAAGAAGTTCGTTTACCTGAAACTGAAGCCTTAAAATTTGGCTGCACGTGTTCAAAAGAACGCTGTGCGACAGCACTTGAACAAATTGGTGTTGCTGCAGTTCGTGAAACCCTAGAGTTTCAAAACCCAATTGAAATGGATTGCCAATTCTGTAATACAAAATATACCTTTACTGCAGAAGAAGCTTTATCCCTTTTTGGTCAACACCTCAGCTAAATCATTGCATGATTAAAAGCCTAAATCTAAGCATCCTTCGGGGTGCTTTTTTATTATTCCGATTAAATTCAAAACAGCTACTTTCTTCCGCTTAGACGAATGGTTTCGAACTTTAGAACCTCAACATGATCAGCTGTATTTGCGATCAATTTTTTTTCGAGTAGAATCGCGCCAGAAATAAAGTCAATAAAACCAACAAAGCTTTATTTTTAATTGAAAAATAATGTAAAAAAAACTGGATAAATTATGAAACTCAAAACACTCGCTATTGCTTTAGCCATGTTCTACTTTGGCCCAATAACAGCACATGCAGCAGACCTCGTCGGGACATGGAAAACCATAGATGACAAAACAGGCTATGCCCGTGCTGAAGTCCAAATCACCAAATTAAAAGACGGCAGCTATAGCGGTAAAATCACCAAAGTACATGCCATCCCTAACCGCCCTGTCACCACGATTTGTGAAAAATGCGAAGGTAAACTCAAAAATGCACCCTTAATTGGTTTACCGATCTTCTCTGGCTTTAAACATAATGCAAAAGAGAATGCCTATACCGATGGCAAGGTGATCGACCCACTTTCAGGCAATACCTATCAAGGTAAAGGGCAATTGAATGCGCGCGGCAATGTCCTGACACTTCGAGGGTATGTCGGGACCACGCTTCTCGGCCGGACGGTATCTTGGATCCGCGTCAACTAAAGCGGCCATTCGGCTTTCATTGGCATGATGAACTCAACTCCAGACGAGTTCATCATGCCGATAATAATCTACTTTGAGATGAATTCCGACTATTTTACTAGTGCGTAGACGTTCAGCATAAACCTCATTTAGCGCCAACTCGTTCATGTTTTGGCTCAAAATATAAATACCAATTCTTAAAAAATCACTAGAATATTCATATTATTTCAGGCTACATTAAACCCATAATATTTTTATGCCTTTAAGTTTTAGGCATCCGCTTTTTGTGTAATGTGGGTAATTGTATGGCTGTTAAATTCCTCCCTTCTATCCTGTTCGGCATGTTCTCCATCTGCAGTTTATCCTCTGCTTTTGCAGCGATTGACCCCTTAGTGGGGACATGGAAAACCATTGATGATCGAACAGGTTATTCCCTTGCCGATGTGGTGATTCGTAAAGATAAGCATGACCTGTATTCGGCCACTATTATCCAAAGCCGAAGCGTACCGGGAACGGCAAATGTTTCGACATGCACGCAATGCACCGGTGCTCAGAAAAATAAACCCATGGTCGGTTTAACCACTTTAAGCGGCCTAAGCGCTGATCCAGAAAAGCCCAATGAATTTGTGGGTGGAGTGATGCTCGATCCCAAATCAGGCAAGCACTACAATGCACGCGCTCGTTTGATGAATAATGGTAAGCATTTGATCATCAATGGTCGTACTGAAGGCTCTGCAATTGGACGCAATGTCACTTGGGTCAAAAACTAAGCACGAGGCCTTTAAATCATTAAAGGCCATTTTTTAACTTAAAAATTAGAGTAAAAACTCCATATTAAAGCAGTGTTTTAAAAAAATATGCCAAATACATCACAAACTATCACATTGATTTTGTAGGACTTTATATATAACTTAGGCAAGTTACTCTAAAAACACAATTCTGAATTTTCAGGGGATGAAATGAAAAAAATATATCAACAATTATTTGCCGGAATACTACTTAGCACTTTGTCAGGATTGTCAATCGCTGCGGAAACCGATCCGCTAGTGGGGAAGTGGAAAACCGTCGATGACCGTACAGGATATTCGCGTGCAGACGTTGAAATTCGCAAAAAAGCCGATGGAAGCTATGAAGGCATCATTGTCACCACACGCAATGTCCCTGGCACTGAAAAAATGGGCGTCTGCTCGAACTGCCCAGGTGAATTGAAAAATAAACCTTTTATCGGCTTGCCATTTATTTGGGACTTTAAACAAGATCCAAAAAATCCACGTGAATTCCAAAACGGTAAAGTTCTGGACCCGATTGGTGGAAAAATCTATAAAGGCAAAGCAAGACTTAGTGCTTCAGGAAAACATTTAACTATACGTGGGTATGTTGGTGTATCTGTGATTGGTCGTAGTGTCACTTGGATAAAATATTAATTTTAAATGTGTTTTTAAAAGCCTCCTCGTGAGGCTTTTTTATTGTCATGTTTTGAAACAATAAGATGCTGTTTGCCCCTATGACAGTTTGATGAACCCTTCTATATTGATTTAAACATGATCAATATTTATACAGAGAGTATGCCAGACAATCACTATCAAACTTTAGGGATCGCCCGAGATGCTTCGGCAGATCAAATTAAAAAAGCCTATCGAAAATTGGCGCGTAAATATCACCCTGACGTCAGTAAAGAGGCTGATGCTGAAGCGCGTATGCAAGCGATTAATGTTGCATACGACACCTTGAGTGATGCCGAAAAGAAAAAACAATACGATTTTGAACTCGATCATCCTCAAGGATTTGCTGGGTTTAATGCTGGCAACCAAGATGGTTTTGACCAATCTCAGTTTTATCGCCAATCGACGACTGATGGTCAGCATGCGGACTTTAGTGGATTTGAAGACTTGTTTGGTCGTTTTGGGCAAGGCTTTGGTGGCGGTGACTATCAGTATCAACGTGCAAACCGCCAAACCAAGAGCTTCCGTGGTGAAGACCAACACGCCAGTTTAGAAGTGGATTTAGAAATCGCATTTCATGGTGCAACGCAGAATATCACCTTGCAGATTCCGAGCTTAAATGCCCATGGTGAGCCTGAAGTTCAACGTAAAACCCTACAAGTCAAAATTCCTGCAGGCATGAAATCAGGTCAACAAATTCGACTCTCCGGCCAAGGGCAAGCTGGCTATAACGGTGGAGCTGCTGGTGATTTATACATTGAAATTTTGTATAAACAAACCGAGCAAACCCGTGTAGAAGGTGCTGATATTTTCCAACAACTGAATATCAGTCCTTGGGAAGCAGCATTGGGTCAAAAAATTGCATTTACCAGTCCTGATGGCAAAACATTAGAGCTACAGATTCCTAAAAATGCGCGTACTGGACAGCAGCTACGATTAAAGGACAAAGGGATACCAAACAAAACACCCGGACAGCTTTACCTGGTTTTAAATATAGTGATACCAGCTGTACAAACAGAACAAGAGCAACAAGCTTATGCGGCTTTTGCTCAAGCTTTTCCGTCATTTAATCCACGACAGTCTTAAGGAGAGCACCATGACAACAATTCATTATCGTGAAATTGTCTGTGACGGATGTAAACAGACTGAAATCGTAGACGAAAAAAGTAGTTTTGATCTACAACACTTTGCCTCTGCCTGTGGGCAAAGTCCAGAATGGGTTCTGCAACTACTCGAATACGATATTCTGCCTAGCCGTTCAGAAGACAGGATTCATCAATTTTTTGGCGATGATATATCTCGCGCACGGCGTGCGTATCGGCTTCAACGAGATTTCGATGCCAGTTTTACTGCGGTCGCTATGATGCTTGATTTAATTGACGAAGTTCAACAACTACGTCGCCAAGTCAAACACCAACAGTTTCATTCACATTAAATGTAATCATGAACGCTCTGCCTCGCAGGGCGTTTTTCTTTTCTTGTAGAGTTTGTCTTGTAGAGGAAGTGATCGACAACCATGAAAACACGAGATTGCAATAAAAAAGTCAAAAACATGTTTCCTGAGTACCGTGATTTGGTCTCTCAGTTACGTGATGAAAATCCATATTTTGCACGGATCTTTGAAGAACATGATGAGTTAGATCGTGAAATTATTCAATTGGAATTAAATCCTGTCAATCACCATAACACGGATATTGAGACTATTAAGCGTAAGAAATTAAAGCTAAAAGATGAAATTTATCGCTTGCTGAAAAGTAACGAAAATGATGATATCTCTTGAGATATCGATTCATGTATAGGGGATTTTTCATGATGCATGTCGTTCGCAGTACAACCCACGAGGCTACGCAATTGAATTACTAAGACCATAAGGATCGGTCAAATCGCGTTGTACTGCAGATTCTTTAAAAAACAAAATGTAAAACAATTACATCATGACAAAGGATTCATCATGCACATGCATCATGTCCTATTGGGTGGCATTACTCAGTTTCAGCGCTCTGTTGCATGCCAGTGATAAACGAGTATTTGAAAAACCATGGATGACCAAACAGGATATTCACGCGGCGATGTCACCGTCGTTAAAAATGCCGACGGGACGTATAGTGGAACACTCACTGCAATATGCCCATTGCCGTACAAACCCTTGGTTGAAGTATGCTTAAAATGTAATGGCAAACTCAAAAATGGGTTTTGATAGGTTCCGAAATTATCAAAGAATTTAAACCAGACCCACAACATCCAAATCAATATAGCAATGGAACCGTGCTGGATCCCCTCTCGGGCAATGTCTATAAAGGCAAAGGCAAGCTGAGTGCAAATGGCAAACGTTTAACCATGCGCGGCTATATTGGCGTGTCTGCACTCGGACGTAGTACCACATGGATTCGTAATGATTAGCAACTAAACCCACCCATCAGAGAAACTGACGCGAACTATTTGAGTTTCGTCAGCTTCTCAATTTCTTTCATGGTTTTAACCGTACCTTTGACTGTGCCCTTCACCGTCTGTTTGATTGGTTCATAATCCATAAACCAAAACAGATTCATGTGTTGATCGCCGTGCTGCTGTGCCAACATATCAATCACGCTTTTTTCACCGCGCCCGACCAAATGCCGTCGATAAAAATAATACAGCAGTAAAATCGTGGTCATCAGCATGATGCCGAGCATGATCCAAAAACCGGTTGGCGATTTGAGTCCCGGAATAAACTCAAAGTTCATACCGTATATACCGGTTAATAAGGTTAATGGTGCGAAAATCGCCGTAATAATCGCTAAAATACGCATATTTTCATTGGTTTGGTTGGCAACGGCTGAAAAATGCAGATCAATGGCGGCCTGCACGGCACTGCGTAATCGTGTGGTATGTTTTTGAATGCGTTCGATATGGCTGGTTAAATCATCTACCCGAACCAGCATGATATCCTGCTTTTCACTGCGCTTTTTGCCTTTTAAATGTGGGTAATTATCTACAACTTCATCACGCAGTTCTTGCAAGGCTTCAATTTGCTCTTCACACAAATTTTCCACTTGCTGAAAAGCCATATTTTCCTGCAACAGTTGATGCCACTTGGTAAAACGCCGATGCCCTTGCAGCAATTCTTGCTGCCAAAACTCGACACGGCGGGTCAATGGAACACGTAAATCCAAGTATCCATCCACCATATTATTCAGTAAACGCAATGCCAAATCTAAGGGTGTAAGGGCTAATTTTCGTGGTTTATTTTGTTCATCAATCGGCCGAGAAATTAAGGTTTCAATCCGTTGGATATAACTTTCAATGGCTTTGTTGCCTTTTTCGCGCACCGTGATCAGCACTTGGGGCGTGATCAAAAAACTGATCGGGGTGGTCGCCAAACCAAAGACCCGCTCATGCTTTTCAAGCGCGTCGGCGCCTGCAACAATTTGGTCATCGGGGGTGACCATTTTTCTAAAAATTAATAAATCGTAATCATCGAGTGTGTCAAAGGCACACGGATGCTCTAGATTTAAAATATCCCACAGATGATATTCATTGACCCGTAGATCACACGCCTGAATAATCTCACGCTGCCATTGCTCAGGGCGGTTGACGACATCTTCACGGGTACAATCAATCCAAATAAACTCAGGCTCAAGTTCAGGATGATGCTCACATTGCACTTGGTCTTGCACATAGATATGCGCGGCTGTTGGATGCTGAAAAAAATAATAGGTTTGCATATCTCATTTATTATTGTGTTTACTTTTTGCATGATGCCATAAAAAAAGCCTTGAGCAAGTCAAAGTTCATACTCTGACTGCACTCAAGGCTTTTTAGAATCCATTCACAGAGCCGAAACCCTGTGAATCAACAAACCATTAAGCTTGTTCGATGTCTTTCATGGTTAATTTGATACGACCGCGGTTGTCGACATCAGCAACTTGTACTTTGATCTCTTGACCTTCAGATAATACGTCTGAAACGTTCGCAATGCGTTCGTTAGAAATTTGAGAGATGTGAAGTAAGCCATCAGTACCTGGAAGGATGTTTACAAACGCACCAAATTCAACGATACGAATCACTTTACCAGTGTAGATTGTACCTGGTTCGATTTCAGCAGTAAGCGCTTGGATTTTCGCAACAGCAGCAGAAGCAGCCGCTTTAGTTTCACCAAATACGCGAACTGTACCGTTATCTTCGATATCGATTGCTGCTTTAGTTTCTTCAGTGATCGCACGAATCGTTGCGCCACCTTTACCAATCACATCACGGATCTTATCAGGGTTGATGTTGATCACTTGGAATGTAGGCGCGTGCATAGAGATTTCAGGACGAGCGCGTGAAATTACTTGGTTCATTGCATTTAAGATGTGCATACGACCTGCATACGCTTGGTTCAATGCAACTTCCATGATCTCTTCAGTAATACCTTCGATCTTGATGTCCATTTGAAGTGCAGTAATACCGTTTGCAGAACCTGCTACTTTAAAGTCCATGTCGCCAAGGTGGTCTTCGTCACCCAAGATGTCAGAAAGAACTGCGAAACGCTCGCCTTCTTTGACTAGACCCATCGCAATACCCGCAACTGGCGCTTTAAGTGGAACACCTGCGTCCATAAGTGATAGAGAAGCACCACATACAGAAGCCATTGAAGATGAACCGTTAGATTCAGTGATGTCCGATACGATACGGATCACGTACGGGAAGCGGTCAGCTGCTGGAAGTACAGCTTGTACACCACGACGCGCTAAACGACCGTGACCGATTTCACGACGTTTAGGACCAGATTCACGACCAGTTTCACCTACAGAGTATGCAGGGAAGTTGTAGTGCAACATGAAGTTGTCAGTTTTCGTACCCGCTAATGTATCTACCATTAACGCATCACGTGTATTACCCAAAGTTGTTGTTACCAACGCCTGAGTTTCACCACGTGTGAATAATGCAGAACCGTGAGCACGGTCTAACACGCCAACTTGTACGTCAAGCGCACGAACTGTTTTAGTATCACGGCCATCAATACGTGGTTTACCTGACAAGATGTTGTCACGTACTGTACGGTATTTCAGGTCTTCGAATAATTCAGCTAAGTCGTCAGCGATACCGTCAACGTCTTCTTCTGGAACAAATTGAGCAACAGCTTCAGCTTGAAGCGCATCAAGTGCTGCATAACGATCGTGTTTAACAGCGATTGTGTATGCTTCAGAGATTTTCGCTTCAAACGCTTCTTTTAATTTTGCACGAAGGTCTTCGTTTTTCGCAGGTGCAGTCCAAGTAGACTCTGTTGCACCAGCAGCCGCAGCAAATTCTTTAATCGCTTGGATCGCGATTTGCATTTCGTCATGACCGAACAATACAGCGCCAAGCATTTGGTCTTCAGAAAGTTCTTTCGCTTCTGATTCAACCATCAATACTGCAGATTCTGTACCTGCAACCACAAGGTCAAGGTCAGATTCTTTAAGCTGTTCGTGGTTCGGGTTAAGGATGTATTCACCGTTGATTAAACCAACGCGCGCACCACCGATTGGACCACGGAAAGGCGTACCCGCAATTGCAAGTGCAGCAGATGTACCTAACATTGCAGCAATGTCAGCATCCATCGTTTTGTCAGAAGAAATCACAGTCGCAGTCACTTGGATTTCGTTGTAGTAACCTTCTGGGAACAACGGACGGATTGGACGGTCGATTAAGCGTGAAATAAGAGTTTCAGCTTCAGACGCGCGGCCTTCACGTTTACCGTAACCGCCCGGGATACGACCTGCAGCATATTGTTTTTCTTGGTAGTTAACAGTCAATGGGAAGAAGTCTTGACCTGCTTTAGCTGTTGGTTGAGCAACAACGGCAACAAGAACTTGTACACCACCCATAGTGATGATTACAGTGTTCGCTTGACGCGCAACACGACCTGTTTCTAGGACAACTTGATGCTGACCGTATTGGAATTCTTTACGAATAATATTAAACATCGACATGTTTTATTTTTTCCTGATTTTATTCTAGTGGAGACCCCTAAGGTTTGGCATTCACTCAACGCCCCAAACGCTGCAACATAAATGACAAAGCTTAGAAGCCGACCTCACTAGATATTAAAAACATTAATTAAAAATGCTAATTTGAGACACAAAGAAGGAGCGAATCAACGCCCCTTCCCCATTATCCAACCAAGGTTGGATAGACTTTAGTTTTCAGTAATACAGCACTAAGCATGCAATAGTCCGAAAATAAAAGTTTAAATCGAATTAACGACGTAAACCTAAAGCAGCAATCAATGCGCTGTAACGAGTAGCGTCTTTACCTTTAAGGTAGTCAAGAAGCTTACGACGTTGGTTAACCATACGGATAAGACCGCGACGGCTATGGTGGTCGTGTTTGTGCTCTTTGAAGTGACCTTGTAAATCATTGATTTGAGCAGTTAAAAGAGCTACTTGAACTTCTGGTGAACCAGTGTCGTTTTCAGCGCGAGCGAATTTTGCAACGATCTCTGCGCGATCTGCGTTTGTTAAAGCCATTCGATTTCTCCGAGATGCTTATAAAGTTAACTTTTGATACGAATCAACTGATAAATCAGCTGACTGCCGTGCATCACTACAGCAAGTGCATTATATTAAGGGAAAATCGTCCCAATTGCAAAAAGAGATGGCCGACTTCGTCAGGTTTTCATGACGATAATAGCGCCTTTTTTTTCACATCGATTCCATTATAAATTTTTTATATGTTTCGATACTTTATGCGACACAAAACCGCATATTTCTAACATGTTGAATGCGATGTCATTGAATGAATTTTAAACTGATTTTTTGATATATTTTGCCACTCGATGTTTAGCATGCAAAACTCAAACTGGAATGATTAAAAAAAAGCCCGAGCTGGGCTCGGGCTTTTTTGCGCTGTAGTTTCTTCTTTTTTAGTTATTGTTTTATTATTTATTGTTTTATGTGGCGCTTTTCCGCGTCCTTATGTCAAACATTCCATGTTTTAACTTGCACTTCCTTATGTGGTAGATTTTGCCACAACGGCTATTAGATAAAAGTCGTATTTTTCGTATCTATATGTAAGCTTTTTCGTACATCAGTTAAGCTCTATTTCTTTTCTGTTACAGCGTATAGGCATTTCTTATTTTCCAGACATAAAAAAGCCCTGTAGTCTCTCCCAAAACTACAAGGCTTAGCGGCTGTAAGTTTCCTATTTCCTTACTTCACTGTAAGTTCGCTGTCTTTTGACGTTATTCTTATACTTTTGCGATTTTACTCAACCATCCGTGTTGAGTTCTTTTTCTGTGAAGTCATCTTCTCAAAAAGCTCTAAAAAGCTCTATGCGCAAATCTCCTGAATCGATGTAAGCCATTTCTTACAAAATACGGTACATTTTGCCTAGGCTTTACAAAGGTAGGTGATTGTTAATTTTTTCTAACAGACCACTAACTCGCGCTGTTCTTTTTATAAGCGCTTTTGCCAATGCATCTTTTGCAACAAGCAAACTCACCACTTTTTTGGCACGAGTGATGGCGGTATAAATCAGCTCTTTACTCATCATTTCGGTAGCATGATTTTCCAAAACTACCGCCGTATGGGTAAATTCAGAACCTTGAGACTTATGTATGGTCAAGGCATAGGCGGTTTCTATACTTTTAGGTAACCGTGTTGCCACCACCCATTTATCCAAACTTGGAAAATAAACCTCAAACTGCGACTTTTCCGTCATCGGTCGTTTTAAGCAAATCCCGATATCACCATTTGATAGTCCAAGTTGATAATCGTTATAGGTCATCATGACTGGACGACCGACATACCAATCCCCTTGTTTCAACACACCCAAGGTATTTAAGACCCGAAGTTCAATCTGCTGATTGAGTTCGTGTAAGCCTAATTTTCCATGTCGAATGGCCGATAGAATCCGATAATCATCAAAATAGCGAATCAATTGGGCTGACCAATTTGCATATTCAGCGGGTTGCTCTGGCCATTGTTTTAACCATGCCACATAGGGCTGAAAACCATACATCAGTTGATCATAATATTTTGCCCAATGTGCCGCACTGTTCGTAGCGTCGGGGAGATATTGCAACTGAATCACATCGCTCATATTCGGTGTCAGTTGAATCGGCTGAAGTTCGGATGCAGATACCACCTGATGTTCGAATTTCGCCAGAACTTCAGTGGTTGTTTGCTGTTGTTCTTGTTGTTGAATAAAACGAGCAAACTCACCAATGGCTGCACCCTGTACAAAACGGCGGCTGGTCTGTAAATGGGTACGGTTGGCTTGTAAGGCATCGACATCCTGAAGGTTGGCCAAAACAGCGCCAACATCGACCGAAGCCAACTGTTCTGCATCCCCTAAGAGAATCAGCTTGCTGTGTTGAGGGATTGCCGCGAATAGCATCTGCGCCAAACTTAAATCCAACATGGAGGCTTCATCGACCACAATGACGTCATAGGGTAAGCGTTGGCGCTCATTAAACCGCGGGATAGCGCGCGTCCCTAAACCCAATAGACGATGCAAAGTTACGGGTTTCAAATGTTTGTGAATAATCGAATAATGCTGCAATGCAGGATCTTTAAACGCTGCTTGTAAGGCTTCTTCCATTCGCTGCGCCGCTTTTCCTGTCGGCGCTGCCATCGCAATTCTTAAATTTGGATTTTGCTCATTCAACACGGCAATAATCCGAGCCAAGGTATAAGTTTTACCTGTCCCAGGCCCACCGGTAATGATATTAAAATTGTGCTGACACACCATGTGCAGTGCTTGGATCTGATGGGGATCGGTCAGTAAATCCTTTTCAATATTAAGCATCTGCGTTTGATTGAGATTTTGCTCTGTTTGCTGTTTTAAACGTGCAACTTGCTTGGCTAAAGCATTTTCTAGTGCCCAATAGCGATAAAGATAAAGTCGCTGTGAATCAAAAATAAAAGGCGCAACAGGTGTTTTTTCAGCTTGCTCATGCTGAACCATCTGAGCCAAACATTGAATCTGCGCATCTTCGGCCAAAATACAACTATCGCCTTTTTCCACGGCTTGCATCAATTGTTGAATTAACTGATTTGCAGCAGGATGACTGGCCTGATTGGGTAAATAATGTTGGATTAAATAGTCAATCCAATCCGGCAAAACCTCATCTAAATCAGCTTTTTCTTGGGGATTTTGGGGAACTAAAACCTGCGTTTCCACAGTATTTTCTTGTCCCGCATGCAAAGGCTGTGCTGACAAGGCTTTTTGATCATTTTCCACACAGTTATCCTCAAACTTATCCACAAAGCAACTTATTGTTTCAGCGTGAATATTTTTATCTTTTTCGTGCTTTTTCACGTTTTAGCCACAACCTTTTCGCTCAATATTGCATCGAGGTTTTGAATGAATGTATCCGCCGGCTTCCAGTGATATACTCCACGATCGGACTGTCCATCCATACCACGAAGATACAGATAACTCGCCCCACCCAAATGCTGCGTCATATCATAGTCTTTCATCACGGCTTTCAAATAACGATGCAGGGCCACCAAATATAATGCAGCCTGCAACCAGTAACTGGAATGACTCATACTTTCTCGAATATAGGCATGATCATAATGTGCAGTCTGATCGCCTAAGAAATTACTTTTATAATCGGCAATGTGATAGCGCTGACCATCAAAATACACCAAGTCAATCGACCCCGTCAGATAGCGTGCTGTAAACACATCATTCAAATCTTGTATTTGTAAATCTGGCTCTTTTAGGCTTTCAAATAGCATGCGTATTTTACGTATCGCCAATGCACGATCTGCCATACTCAAATGAAAATCCATTTCCGAACGATATTCGCCATCGTTTAACTGATGCAAGCTAAAACCATCATGCAATGGTGTATGAATAATTTGACTGTACCATTCCCGCATTTCTTCAATCAGTTCAGCTTCATCTTGCTCAGGGTTTGCCGTTTGCCCGAACTGTTTCATTAAGTTTTGCAACATTTGCGGCGAATCAAACTCAACATCACTATGAAAACGTGATGCGATGGCTTTGGCCAACTTCTCTTCTGGGGTGCTAAATCGAACTTTTTCCATCAATTTATGCAAGAAACTTCCGGGCTTGGTTCCCTTTGGAAAATGCCGTTTAATCCAGCTTATTTTCTCTGCCGTTTCTGCTTCAACGATTTCAAGCTGTTCAACTTCATCGGCAGCACTGTCTTCTGGCTCGGTCATGACCGCTGCCAGTTGGTCACGTTGTATATGTGTCTTATGTGCCGTACGCGTGAGCGCGGTAAAACTGGTGGTTTCCCGTGGATAAAAATGGCTGTCGGGAATTTCTTCCGCGTCTAATACAACAGTTTCAACCTGAGTCTGAGTCAAAATTGGTGGTGCTGCACGCAAAACATCAGCATCCACACTTTCTGCATGTTGGAACAGATCAGGTTCGCTTCCACGCCAAAAAGTCAGTCCTGAACGCGCTTCTGCCATTTGTTTCTTTTCTACTTCATGATGACGTAGCACGGCATAGACACGATAACTGGCACGGGTCAACGCCACGTACCACAAGCGATGATGCTCTGCTTCATTGCGCGCATCATTTTGTTGAATATCATCTTCGGGTAAGTCCGAAGACTTCACGGCAATCACACGTTCTAACCCAAGGCTTTTTTGCTGATTGTCTTTAAGGGAAAAATTCAAATTGCCTTTTTCACTTAAGCCTGCATTTGCTCCCAATAAAAATACACAACCAAACTCTAAGCCTTTGGATGCATGAATCGTCATCAGTTGCACCCCCAATTGCCCAGTCAATTTTCGCTCTTGGGTACTTTCATTATTGATGCCTAAATTGATTTGGCGAATAAACCATTGATAAAGCTTATGTGCACCTGTGTAATGTTCACTTTGCTGACTTAATAATTCTGCGATATGGCGTAAATTCACCACTGTGCGTTCATTATCTCGACTTTGCCCAGCCACCAAACGCGTCCACACCTGAAAGACCGTCATGCAGCTATTCCACGCGCTGCGGAATCCTTGCTCATTCCAAATTTGTCGAATCTGTTCGAGTTTTTCGATGATGTCGCTCAGTCCATCTGCCTGCTGTTCAAGTGCGACCAGTTGTTTCAGATCAAAACCCAATAAACGGCTCAGCAGCGCACGTTTCACCTTGGCTTCTTGATAGGGATTCAAAATCGCGGTCAGCAAAGCGGCTACATCTTGTGCGACGGAACTTTTATAGACACTGTCCCGAGATGCTTTATAACAAGGAACGCCGAGCTGCAATAAACATTGTTGCACTTGCTCTAAGTCGAAATGGTTTTGCCCCAAGACCGCAATATCGTTTGCTGTCAGTGCTCGCTGGGTATTGTTGTCTTGAAAATATAAATGTCCTTGCTGCGCTTGGTTGAGTAATGACTGAATCTGCCAAGCCACTTGCTCAGCTTCATTCAGCGTTTCATCCAAAGCCAACCAACGCAGAGGTTGTGGATTGACTTGATCATGATCAATCAACGGCGGATGCTCACGCTCACCTGCTTGAATCGGGGTGTATTCAACTTGCTCACCAAAGTCCGTTTGCCGATGAAACAAGGCATCCACCACTTCAACCAAGTTTTTGACTGAACGATGGTTTTTGTTCAAGGTATAACAACGTCCACCCTTGGTTTGAATATCATGACGCGCTTTACGATAGGTCAGCATGTCACCGCCACGGAATCCATAAATCGCCTGTTTCGGGTCGCCGACCATAATCATACAGCCCTGATGTAAGCGCTCCTTGACCCGCCAAATACTGGACAGCATGTCATCTTGATCTTGGTTGGTGTCTTGAAATTCATCGACTAAAATCAGCGGATATCGTGCTAAAACATGGGCAGCAAAACTATCTTTCCCCGCTGCTGAACTTTGCTGTAAGGCTTCCGATAAGGTCCGAATTTGTTGTGAAAAGGTGGTTTCCCCAGCGTGGGACAACACTTGAGGCAAACGCTTTTTGACTTCCTGCGCCAAATAAAAATTTAGATATTGTTCTGCTTGATTGATATGTTCATAAGCGCTGAGCACCGCTCGGAGTTGTTGAACAAAAGCATGTTGATAAAACGCTTTTGAGACATCAGGCTGCTCTTCAACGACTTTGTCTTTAAAGACACGTGGCTTAAATTCAGTTTTATTCGGATCATAAAACAATGAGCGAATGGCTTTCATCGTCGGTTGTAACACGTCGGACTGGGTCAAAACCCCTTGGCTACCCGCAGCTTCAAAGTGCTGTAAAAACTCGGGAATGCGTGTGTTAAAGGTGACAAAAAATGCCCCTTTATTAAAACGTCGAGCGTCCACCAGGTTTTTATAATGACTTGCGGCATCAAAACACGCTGCAAGCTCTACACGAGCGGCAGGCAGCATTTGTGCAAGCTGATGACACATCGCTTCAAAATGTGCCAAAGCATTTTCGGGTAATTCAGGGACACGTAAATCCACCGATGGGAAGTTTAGACTTTCCTTTACCACGCCCAGATAGTATTCAGGGCCTTTCAACTGATGATTCAACAGCAAATATTCAATCAAATGCGCAGGCTGCTGCTGAATCCAATCTCTTAATAAATCATGAATAATACGTTCAATATGTAGATCTTCATCTTCACTGATTTGCACCTGTTCGATACGACCACTTTCAAAGGCAAATTCACGTAATAACTTTTGACTAAAGCTGTCTAAAGTTCCGACAAAGAGTTCTTCATATTGTTGTAAGACCACGTTCAGCCGATTGTAGGCATAATCTAAATGATGCCCATGATCTTTCAACACCTGCTGATACAAAGGGTCACTCAAACTCTGCTGAAGTTCGGCCAACTCATCTTGAGGTGCCGCGAGCAGGCCATAAATAAAGTCACGGGTTTCTTCAATCCGCAGTCGTACCCGCGCTTTGAGTTCCGCTGTGGCTTTACGGGTGAAAGTGGTGGCAATGACCTGATTTGGCATATAGCGATCGAGAAAAATCCGCACCATCAGACTGGAAAGCGTATAGGTTTTCCCAGTACCCGCAGAGGCTTCAATCCAGTGCAGTCCGGTAAAGCTCATGTCTGCAATCGGGTTGGTGGACATTTTCATCGCTTGCTGTGGCATATTCATTTTTTCACCTCAGGCTTGATGACATTAAGTTTTTTTAGGCCGTCATCCGCCTCGGTATCCATCACATGATATAAACGTTCTGCATAATAACGACAGGACAATGCCAGAAGCTCATCTGCCGCTTGTTGCTGTAAAATAAAAGTCCAATCGCGATGGTGGCTATTGGCTTCATTCGACTCCAGCTCCACTCCACCAAAACTATGATTTTTCAGCCATTCCTCTTGAAGCTTTGCAAAATTATCTGGCATGAGTTGGCCTGTTTCATTTTCCACCCAAGTGCATTTTTCTTGGCGAATTAAAGCAGCAGGCAGCACCACAGGACGTTTTTGTGCATGTTTCCACATCGCCATCCATTCACTGAGCTGTAGCTTGGCTTGTGCAGAGCTTAATCCACAACAGACAATGCTTTTATCATTACAAATCACTTCACGACGATACGTCGCGCCCTCATCGCCTAAGTCTAAATAGCTCAACCACAATAGATATTCGAGCCAGGTTTGCGTCTGACGTTTAGGCTTTGCCCCAGACGCCATACAGCTTAACCAATGCATACTCTGAGGGTCTTCAGGCACAGTGATACTCAGTATCAAATGTGGTTCAAGCTGTAGATTTTGTAAGGTAGTCGCGGTTACACGGCGTCCATCTAAACGCTCTAATAACTGTGCCTGCTCTTGCAAACTGAGCTTCCAAGTCGCTATTTGGCTATGTCCCACAGGCAGTACATCTTGGAACAAGGCCATATCGGGTTCAGCTGAGGTCGTAGAGTTCTGATCCTCTGTTTGATCGACACGAGAGGCAGGCTGCACATAATGCTTTTGCAATAAGTCACGGACATGATATTGCTGTAAACGGTCGAGCAATAAAGGCTCTTGCTGTGGTAATTGGTCACCGGTATAGACACTGGCCACGCCAAGCGTTTTCAAATATGCACGAGCTGGAAACACCACATCTTTAATCCATTCCTGACCATCCAAAACCCGTACTTCTTGTTCATCATGCACAGGATAATCACGGTTAATCCACGATTGGCGTTGACCAGACTGATCTAAAATATGTTCCGCCACAGCAAACCATTGATCTTTATATCGTAGGTTTTTCGACTGCTGAAAACCCATCGGGTCAAATGGCTGCAAAGGATAAATATGGTATAGCGGCTCGAGCTGCTGTGGAATGCGTAAGCCATCCAAATCCAGCATGGCATCATGTGGTTGGTTCAATTGCTGCGGCTGAATCATCCGTGCGAGGAATTGGCTAAATTCATAAATCACGGATGATGGCTCACGACTTTCACCATCATTGACATCAAAGCCATTATAGAAAATCCACAAGGACTGTCGGGCAAATAACAAGGCATCTAAAAATGCACCTTTATCATCTTCCAAACGTGAGCGATCACCCAATACCGGTTTAAACACATCCATCAAATCAAAAGGCACTTGCTGATCACGACGTGGAAACTTACCACTATCCATGTTCATCAACACCACCAATGAAAATGGGACTTGGCGGATTTTCCCCATATCCGCAAAGGTCACGGATCCTGTCGGTTCGATCTGATCGGCAGAGCTATCGATGCCTTGTTGTATTTCTTTGAGCAGCAAAGATAATGGCAAATTAAAGCTATTGGGGAGCGACTCAACTTTATCACTTTGAGCATTGTGCAGACGTTGCGTCATCGCACGCATTACACTGCGAATGGTTTCAAATGCTCGACCACTGGCTTCCACAAAAGGCTTTAAATCTGCATCTAATTGTTGCAACCACACTTTGACAGTCTGTGTGCTGAGATTCGGATTGAGCCAATCTCGACGCGCACTGATATCTCGGTAGATCTGAATTAAAGTTTGAACCAACTCAAAATCACTACTCGACACCCCTGCAAAACTTAAGGTGTCCTCAAATACGGCATGTTGTGGTATCGCAATTCCTAAAGCTAAACGGTCTAATGCAAATTTAAAGGTATAACGATAATCTCGGTCTTGCTCGGACAAATAAGCCAACATGTGCTGTTCGTCTAAACCACGACGGAAACCAGCTTGAATCAGCAGTTCCATCATACGTTCCATTTGCACATGGTCGAGCTGATACAGTTCTTGCACCGCATTCAAATTCAGCCAATCATGAAAATCTTCTGCGGTAAAACGACCTTGGCTAATTTCAATGCGTCCAACGAAAGCTTGCCATGCATTTTGAATATCTTGGCTGACCACCCCTGCAATTTTTACTGGGATATAAGGTAAATCCACCGCACTGCGTCCCATGCCACGAGTCGTCGAAAAGACCGTCCGAATATGCGGTTCAAGCTCTTTTAAATTTGGCACCAAGACCAAGATATCACTCGGATGGCGTGGCTCCTGTTCCGTGCCCTCGGCCAACCAATGTACCAACTGCTCACGTAAAACCTCTAATTGACGCAGGCTAGAATGACAGACATGAAATTGAATCGATTCATCTGAACCCGCGAGTGCATATTGATGCTGCTTGGGTTCTTCTAAGGTCATGATGTCATATTGAATTTGAGCGAGCAGCGTTGTCGGCTCGGTGTCTGGAAAAATATCTTCCCAACCTTCGCCACCAGACATATTCACCAATAATGCAAAGTTATCCCGCGCACGTTTACCTAAACGCGTCAGTAATGAATGCTGAGATTCACGAAATTCCGCATTGGTCGTACTCAGATAGGCCTGAATTTGTGCCGTGCTGACATTGGGATTTCGCTCAATATAACGCTGTTGTAATTTCAAGTTATAACGATCTTTCCATACGGGATCGACCATGTCTGCCCAATACTCACGCGATGGGTTGAAATACAACAGATGCACTTCGGTATACGCTGCCAAGCGATATAAAAATTTCAGTTGTGCAGGGGGTAATTCTAAGGTCGTAAAGACGAAAATCTGTTCAGGCAAACCGTTATAGGTTTGGTGACGCTCATCATCATCGCGCTCATCATCCTCAGCATCCAAATCAAATTGCTGCTGCCGATTTTGCTCAGCATGCGCCAAGGCAAACCAAAATTTATTGTCTATTTCCTGACGGTCATTAAAGTCTTTTTGGAATACTTGATGCCACAGCCAACGCTGCCAATGCTCCAGTTGTCGAGCCTGAGTCGGTAGATATTCATCAGCTTGTTCAGGTTTCAGACCTGTAAGTTGCATAATATTTAACGGCTGGTTATAACTCCACGCTTTTAGCCAGTCAGTATCGCAATGTGGACAAACCCAGTGCTCAACACCTTCATCTGGGGTATGAATACAACTGCCACGAAAGGCCATGTAGTTGGTAAAAAGCCGAGTGACTTGAGCAGCGATCCAATACAACATTTCTTGCCGCTTTTGCTCACGTTTTTTTCGATCTGAAAGCTGTGCTGTACTGTCAAAAATACGCTGGACTAAGGGCTGCACATCTGTCGGCATCTGTGCAGCATCAAACTGATCAGCCGCAATAAAAACCGCTAAAACATTATAAATACGCCATTGCATAATCAACGGCGGCATGTTGATACCTTTAATCCGCTCACGGTCTTGTTTATTCGGCAAGGCCCAATCGTAGGCTTTCCACTGCAGCCCTAAAATTTTACGATGATGCTTAATATTGGCACTAATACTGATTTTTTCAGCAATTTGCTTTTCTAACCATGCAGCAATGGCTTGATCGGGCACCACGATATGTCGTTCTTGCAAGACGGACAAAGCATTGGTCGATTGATTCGATTTCAATTTTTCGATTAGACAATCCACCAAAACTTCGATTCGTTGACTTTGAATTACATGTATTGCCATGGATTACCTTTACAGCCTGAGTGACCAACTACTACAAAACAACAATGATTATTTACTATACATCTTGGGCTGTCTATGCGACTTTGACAAGAGAATAGATTGCAAAAAATGCTTTTAAACAAGTATCTTAATGATACTTTATGAGAAAAAAACCAATCCAGTATCAAGGGTATCTGCTTATGAAAATTGATAACATTCCTGATTCCATCGACCCTAACTTAAATCTGGAAATTATTCGCGCTGAATGCTTAGAGCTTGTGAAAAAACGTGCTTATTTTTCAGCAGGTGCAGCCATTATTCCTGTGCCATTTTTGGATGTGGTGATTGACGTCGGAATTTTGTCACAGCTCATTCCAGAAATTAATGCGCGTTTTGGTTTAGCGCCAGATCAAATTAGTGTGTATGACCCGAAAACCAAACAGATTCATTGGACGGAACTGCGTAAACGTGGTGTCGAATTTTCAGGCTTAGTGGTTGCACGAACCGCGATGAAAAAATCGCTGAATAACATTGCGGCAAAATATATTACCAAACAAGTGACCAAATTTATTCCACTAGGTGGACAATTGGTGGCAGCCAGTTTGGGTTATATCGTGATGAAAAAAGTCGCTGAAACCCATGTAGAAGAAAGCTACCAATTGGCGAAGCGTATTCAACAGAAATTTCCGAACCAACCTGTCCCAACGCCGAACAATGTTTAACGGCGATATCTAGCGCATCAACATAGTTTACAAATCAAAGTGATCTAAACCATAGATCTAAAGATGAAGTAAATCTGAAAATGAGCGAGTTTTGAAAATGAAGAAAAAAGCCACGAATTGCGTGGCTTTTTTCATAAAGTCAATCTGCTTTCAACTGCGCTAAAATCGTTTTTAGCACTTGTAAACGAGCACTATGCTTATCATTGGTCGCAATCACATGCCACGGCGCATATTCTGTATTCGTGCGTTGCAACATATCTGCAGCAGCTTTGAGATAGTCATCCCAACGGTCACGATTCCGCCAGTCATCTGGAGTAATTTTAAACCGTTTATGTGCGGTTTCTTCGCGGGCTTTAAACCGCGCAGCTTGCTCATCCTTATCTATGGCTAACCAGAACTTGATGACAACCGTTTGAGTGTTATATAGGTCCTTTTCAAAGCGATTAATTTCATCGTATGCCCTCTGCCATTCAACGGTATTAGCAAAGCCTTCAATCCGCTCAACCAAAACACGACCATACCAACTGCGATCAAAAATCGTGATTTTCTCTTCAGGGACAATTTTATTCCAAAAGCGCCATAAGTAAGGACGGCGTAGTTCATATTTTTCAGGTGCTGCTATGGTATGAATTTCATATTCGCGTGGGTCTAACTTTTTAACAATACGTTTAATTGCTCCGCCTTTCCCTGCGGCATCCATCCCTTCAAAGACGATCACCACGTTGCGTGAATCAAAACGTAAAGCTTCAGCCACCTTACGGCTTAATTTTTTTAATTCTTTTTTATAATCGGCTTCATCAGCGACGGCAGTGCTGGGTTCCAATAACGCCTGTGGGGTTTTGGCTTGTTTCCAGCGCCCCACCGCCGTGGTTTCATGTGTTGGACAATGTTTTAAGGTCCGTAAAATATGCTGTGCAAATTGTTGATCACGGACTTGCTCATCTTCACAGTCGATGATGACCCAGTCATGGCTAAAACGCTGACGTAAACGTTGTAGGTTGTCATATTGCTTTTTATTGCGCCAATCTAAACCATGCAATTTATGCCAACGCGCTTCACTCGGGTCCATTTCATCCAAACGTTTTTGTAAGGATTTCCAAGACAAATCGAACCAGACTTTAATCACATCGACATGATTATTTTTTAGGTCTTGTTCATAGGCTCGCATGTTCTCAACATATTCATCAAATAAGGTTTCATCCAAAGGCTTTGACACATGCATGGCGGTACTGAGCAAATCACTGTACCAGTTTCCAAACATCACCATGATTTGCCCTTCGGCAGGAATAAACCGTGCATAAGACTGCCAAAAGGTTTGTTTTTGATTAAACATGATCGGGGCATCCGCTTTCACCCTTAAATAGCGTGGATCGACCCATTCTCGGAGCTGTTTGACAGCCTCGCCCTTACCCGCAAGCTCGATTCCACTCACTAAAATCAACACGCTTTTGGCATTGGGCTGACGGCTGGTATTTTTTAGTTGATACTGCGCTTCAATCAGCTCAACCGAGAGTTGTTCTTCATCCATCAATTGAAATTCTGTTTCTTTTAAGCTCATGGCGGACCCTTGGTTTTATTCTGTTTTGAGTATAACCATGCCCTTCACCCCACAACAATGCTTTCATGTATATGCTGAAATGCAAAATATGACCGTTTCTGCAACAAACTGACTCAGATTGACCTATAATTTCGTCACTTTGTCATAGCCCTAAGCTCCAACACCCACTAAGATTCAAACATCTAAAAAATAATTGAGACACTCAATGTCCAAACTTGCGGTATTAGATGATTTACTTGAACTGTATTACCAGTTGAATTACCACAAAAAGCCAGAAATTTTACAGCGTTTACAAGATGTCCAGCAGTGGCAAAAGCAGCGCATGCAACGTACGCATGCTGTGCAATTTGCTGAAAAACACAATGTACTGATGTCTGAATATTTTATTAACCGTTTATATGGCGGTCCTGATTTTGATGCATTAGCTGCACAAATTGCACGTCTCACCCGCTATGCGCACAAAGCTGAAAAATTGATTCCAGACAATGCTATAAAGACTGGTACTTCGGGCGTACAACTTGCCATTTTAGCCGTACAGCTTGATGAACAAGTGGCCATGCAATTATTAGAAGATTATCCATCCAATCTGCCCCTAACCGATGAAATGATGCGCCAGACTTATCTTAAGCTCGATCAGGGCAAGGACCGTATGTTACAGCTGCAACTATTGGACGATTTAGGTCGTAATTTAGATAAATATATGCGCTCATTTATGGTCTATACCGCCTTTAAGATGTGCAAAGGTGCAGCAATAAAATATAACTTCGAAGTGATGTACGACTTTATGCAAGATGGCTTCTTGGCGATGAAACCGCTCAAGTCAGCAGAAAAATTTGTCCGCGAATTTACCGCTGTAGAACGCCAAATCGTTGACCGTGTACATGCCGGTGACCCGAACCCGTTTCAGCCTGCGGCTTAACAAAACTCACATCCCACAAAGCCCATGTTTGATATAAAACAAACTGGGCTTGCAAGACTGAATTCAGATTTTTTATAGGGGTTTTGCAAAGCAATTACAGCAGCCCCTTATTTTTTCTGTATATTATTCACCACAAACGCAAATGACTGCTGTATAACAACAGAGAATCTGTCATCATGCTTACAAAGTAACATTAACCCTATTTATAAGTTAGGAGTGACTCTAATGTCTAACGAGAATCAAACGCCTGTCCCTACACCTGAGTCGGCACAAAATACAGACAAAGCGAGTCCATTCTTAACTGAACCTTTACCACAAGGGACAGCGCAAGGTCAGCAACAATCTTTAGAACAACGTCTGACCGACACACCTGTGACAGGTTCAGTACCCAAATATAATCTGCCACGTGGCGCGAATACTGGTAACGTTGGGGCAACCACGCACTTTGGTTATCAAACCGTGAGCAGCGAAGATAAAGCACAAAAAGTAGCGGAAGTCTTCCACTCAGTGGCTGCAAAATACGACATCATGAATGATTTAATGTCATTTGGTATTCACCGTCTATGGAAACGCTTTGCCATTAACATGTCAGGTGTACGTCGCGGTCAGCACGTCCTGGATATTGCAGGCGGTACAGGCGACCTTGCCAAAGTATTTAGCCGTGAAGTTGGCCCGACAGGTCATGTGGTGCTTTCAGACATTAATGAATCGATGCTCAATGTCGGTCGTGACCGCCTCATTGATGCTGGTTGTACCAATGTCGATTTCGTTTTGGCCAATGCTGAAACTTTAGAACCTTTTGCAGACAACAGTTTTGACCTATTGACCATTTCATTTGGTCTACGCAATGTGACTGACAAAGATGCTGCACTAGCTGCAATGTACCGCGTTCTTAAGCCAGGTGGTCGTTTACTGATTTTAGAATTCTCTAAACCGGTATTTGAACCATTCTCAAAACTGTATGACTTGTACTCATTCACTGCATTACCGATCATGGGTAAAATCGTAGCGAATGACTCTGAAAGTTATAAATACCTTGCAGAATCAATTCGTATGCACCCAGACCAACGTACTCTTAAAGGTATGATGGAAAATGCGGGCTTCCAAAACTGTGATTACCACAACTTAACGGGTGGTATCGTGGCTGTACACCGTGGTTTCAAACTTTAATACTGCAGGCTGAACTATGTGGTCGATTCTCGCACTTGGTGCAGTTGAACGCTTAATTCATCATGTCATTGATTTGGATGCTATTACTCGCATCCAACTGAATGAATTGCAAGGCAAAATGCTGCGTGTGGTGATCGACTCACCACAGCTGTCGGTGGATGTGTTTTTTGACGATCAGAAAGTTCGCTTAGAACCGACGCCAACAGGACATACTGAAACTGCATCCATCTTTGAGCAACGCCCTTTCGAACAGCAGTCAAGCATAACTGAAGCAACCGCGACCTTACATGTCAAAACAGTAGTCGAGCTCCTCAAACTGCTGTTGGCTGAAGATGTCGGCAATATTCCATTGCAAGGTGATTATCACTTATTGCAGGATATCCAGCGCATTATGCAGCAAGCTGAGCCTGATTTAGCTTCGCATCTAAGCCCTTGGATTGGTCCAAGCCTTGCGCATGAAATTGGTAAGTTACAACTTGCACCCAAACATCTCAAACGTACTTTACAAAGCCATTTGTTCTTTGCTGAAGACGCGTTAAAAGAAGATTCAGGCTTGCTTGCCCCACGCTGGCAAATGGATGACCTGAATCAAGACACCCGAATTTTGAATCAAAATCTGGACCGTGCAGAAGCAAAAATTCAGCAGCTGCACAGCCAAATTGACTCATTACAAGACAACACTTAAGACTAGGTAATTGCATATATGATTCCGCACGTTTCACGTTTACTCGACCTTTGGCGCATTGCTGCGCACTATAGACTCGACACGTTGTTTCCTGCGGAAGAATTACCGGAAAAAGCCCGTCATATTCTTTCCCTCATTCGTATACATCCTGCAGCACGTTTAAGCAAAGAACGTAAAAATCCACTGAAGCTAAAACAAGCTTTAGAAGATATGGGACCTTTGGCCATTAAACTCGGTCAATTACTGTCTACCCGTCGTGACTTGATTCCACCTGAAGTTTTACAGCAATTGGTGCTTTTACAAGACCGTGTAAAACCTTTTTCAAATGACGTTGCCAAAATGCGCATTCAGGAATCACTCAAAGCCGATGTTAATACCTTATTTGCACGCTTTGACGAGCAGCCTTTAGCCGCAGCATCTATCGCACAAGTGCATACTGCTGCACTGCATGATGGTCGCGAAGTCGTAGTGAAAGTGACTCGCCCGAATATTCGCAATCAAATTCTGCATGATTTTGAAATATTAGAGTGGCTTGGTCAGTTCCTTGAAAAACGCCTAGAAGCCGCTCGTGCCCTGCATCTGTCTGAAATTATTCAAGACTACCGTCAAATTATTCTCAATGAATTGGATTTGACTTTAGAAGCGGATAACACGCGTCGTATGCGTCATTACTTCACCGGTTCAAGCATGATGTACGTGCCTGAAGTCTATATGGACAGCCGTGATGTCATGGTCGAAGAGCGTATTACGGGTGTACCAATTTCAGATATTGCGACCTTTGATCGCTTGCGCATGGATCGTAAAGATTTAGCCGAAAAAGGGCTCACCATTTTCTTTACCCAAGTGTTCCGCGACAACTTCTTCCATGCAGACATGCATCCGGGGAATGTCTTCGTCGAAACCATTAATCCAAGCAATCCACGCTTTATTGCCTTGGACTGCGCGATTATGGGTGAGCTTTCAAAGCACGACCAAATGACCGTAGCACGCATGCTGCTTGCGGTTATGAACAGCGACTTTATGCAACTGATTCAAATCGTGCATCAAGCGGGTTGGATTCCACCGGGTACAGATCAAGATGCATTAGCACGTGAAATGCGTCGTACGGTTGGCCCGATGGTCTCTAAACCAATGCATGAATTGGACTTCGCCGGCATCCTGATTCAAGTGATGGATATTGCGCGTCGTTTCCATTTAGAGATTCCGCCACAACTGATGTTGCTGCTCAAAACCTTGGTCCATGTCGAAGGTTTAGGAACTGATCTCTATCCTGAATTGGATATTTGGAGTTTGGCAAAACCAATCCTGACCGATTGGATTAAAGCGCAAATGAATCCTCAGAAAAACTTAAAAGAACTCGGACAAAAAATTCCAGACTTACTTTTAGGTGCGCAAGATTTACCAACGCTGATGATCGACAGTCTGAATGGTTTAAAAAATCAGTCAGCTTGGCATGCCAAACAACTCAATGAACTGCAAAGCATGCGCTTGCAAATGGAACATCAGCAAAAGCGTAGTTGGGTCTTTGGCAGTGTTATGGCCATCTTTCTCTCCATTGCGATAATTGCGCCATGGTATGTTTCCATCGTATTAATTGCACTTTCAAGCTTACTTGCCATTTGGCGTGTGTTTAAATAATCTGTATTTAAATGATCTTGATGTATCCATAAATCCTTTAAGCCTTTTGACAATAAAGGGCTTAAAGCTATAAAAAAAAATTTAAATAAGGCTGAACGCCATGTCATACAGTTATTTAGGGGTACTGTATGGTCGAAATCTACTCCGAGCATGTGCAACAGTCTCGCTGTATAGTTTTTCGACCCTGCTTGATGTGTTGGTTAAACTAAATATACACATGCCGTTTCTAAACTGGCAACCGTCAGCCAACACCACCCTGTATAGGATGCAGCGTAGCTGCTGCATTTTGGTGGATCATTATCTTTAATGCACTTCCCTGTTTATTCCTGCTTTGTTTGCCACAGCAAAAACTGATGGCCGGGTTAAATTATTGGTTATTAGCTGGGGCCGTGGTTTTTATCATTAATCTATTTGCTTGGGCGGTCTTCCCAATGGCGACATGGGCAATCGTCTGCCTCAGTTTGTTTCAATTGCATCGGCATAATGAACAATTATTACAGCATTCGTGAGTGGTGCCCTGATATGACTGAGAAGTCATTTGTCGTAAGTTTCAGCCATTGGGTCTGTGCAAAAACGCACTAGAATAATTCTACGACTGTATTTTAAGCGACTACCATGACTCAAATTTTGCAAAAAAAACCGCCTGCGCTCAATATCCGTGCTGGCCATTTAGCACGCCAACTGATTGAACAAGAAGGTTTAAACGCTGCTCAAGTGGATATCCTGCCCGGTGCTGCTGGTGGCCCGAAAGGCATTGGTATTCAAGGTTTAGATCAGGCGATTTTTGCTGACTTTTTGCCACGTGCGCAACAAAAGCGTACTTTAATTGGTTCATCGATTGGCAGTTGGCGCTTTGCCAGTATTGCTGCTTGGGGAGCTATCGAAGGCACGAAACGCCTCTCTGAGCTGTATACCAATCTGAGCTTTCATAAAAAGATGAGTCGTCAAGAAGTCAGCGATGTGTGTCGTGGCATGCTGATCGATTTGATTCAAGGTCAAGAAGCGGCACTGGTTAATCACCCAGATTATCACCTCACTGTGCTTTCAGTCAAAGCTCAGCATATTTTCCAAAGTGATAAAGCTCTGCCGCTATTAGCCTCTGTCGCAGGAATCGTGGGCACGACAGCGCTCGCACGTAAACACAGTCGTTATTTCATGCAGCGTGTAATTAGTCAGCCTGTGTCAGGTCATCAATTTACCGTGGCGGATGATGGCTTTACCACGCATTACCATGCATTGACTCAAAATAGTGTTATGCCGTGGCTTATGGCATCTGCATCTATTCCTGGTGTTATGGCCGCGATCCGTGATATCCCTGATGCACCACAAGGCAGTTACCGCGATGGCGGCCTAATCGACTATCACATTGACCTGCCCTTCCAAAGTCAGGGCATCGTGCTGTATCCACATTTCACAGATAGCATCACCCCCGGTTGGTTTGATAAATTATTTAAACGTCAGGCTAATCCAGACAATCAAGCGCGTACCCTGTTACTATCACCTTCACAAGAGTACCTTGCAAGCTTGCCGCTTGGCCGACTGCCTGACCGTAAAGACTTTACCCTCAAAGGCTTAGACAACCAACAACGGATTAAAATGTGGAACCAATGTGTGGCTGAAAGTCAGCGTATGGGCGATGAGTTTTTGGAGTTGGTTGAAAAGCAACACTTTCCAGCAGTCATGCAAGCACTCTAAGCGTTACAGTAATCTCTTGCGAGGGACGCTATAATCCTGTTTCAGAATTTTGAGCTTATTTAGTATAGATTTATGCGGATATTTTTAACTGTTTTGCAGTATGCCTGCATCGCTTTTGCACTTTTCCTTGTTTATCAAGTGTCAACTGCCTTGATCAGCGGCCAATACGATTTAATGGAAGTGGTGGCAGATGTCGGTACCATTTTAATTTGTATCGATTTGGCGGTGTTTTTATTTACCAGTAATGCAAAACAAGGCATTAGCATCGAAGACTATGCGAAACAATTGGAACAAAAGCCGTCAAAATTGGTATATGTCACCCGTAAATTGGGACATTTCGGTATTTTGCTGATCATTACCAGTTGGATTGTACCGATGATTCGCTAATGTATTTTAGTTCAATAAAAAGGATCATCATGTGTTCATGATGATCCTTTTTTTATGTCATCCGATTTTATTTATCCGAAGAAATTAACCCGTCCAGTTTTTACATCATACACCGCACCAACGATCGCCACTTTGCCTTCTTGCACTAACTGCCGTAGCACTTTACTATTTTACAAAATATAGCGGATGTTGTAATGCACATTCATTTGCGTCACTTGCTCTAAAAATGCCGGACTCAGCGTTTGTGGTTGCATCAATTCGGCAACACGCGATACAGACTCATTGAGTGGCCCCAGCACATATTGAATATGCGGCATACGCGTCAAGCTCTGAATCGATTGACCGGCTAAATGCAACTGACAAGCACTGCTAACCGCACCACAGTCCGTATGACCAAGCACTACGATCACTTTGGCACCTTTGGCTTCGCAGGCAAATTCCAATGATCCCAAAACTTTTTGTCCCGCGACATTCCCCGCAATGCGTAAACTAAATAAATCGCCAATTCCAACATCAAAGATCATTTCAGTCGGCGCACGAGAATCCATACAACCTAACACTGCCGCAATCGGATGCTGTCCTTCTTCTGCGGTCACCCGCAGTTGACGATAGATATCTCGTTGCAAACGCTCATTTTGTACAAACCGCTCATTGCCGGCTTTAAGCAAAGCGAGCACGGCCTCCGGAGTCAAATGTTGCTGTAAAGCTGCGGTACTGATATCTATATCTAATGCCGCCTCCTGCGCATCGGCATAGTGTGCCTTGAAACCAATCAACTGCACTTGCACTTTACGCTGCACAGCCTTTTCCTGTTGGTACTCTTGAATGAGTTGGAAAATATCAGCATCCATATCACTCACATGTGTGGCATCAATCACCACTTGTTCGCCGCGATGGATATGTTCCAATGCAGATATTAATGCCGAACGGTTGAGAAAACTGACTTGTGAAGGCAATTCAATCCGTGTAATCACCCCATGTAAATGATGCTCTTTATACACCTTCAGTCCCTTATTAAAATTGGCATATAAAATAAAGGCCGCACTACTGGCTAAACCAATCAAGATTCCGAGCAATAAGTCTGTGAGTAAAATCGCCAACAAGGTAATGATAAAAGGAATAAATTGTTTCCAACCTTTTAAATACAACTGTTTAAACAATTTGGGATGTGTCAGTTTAAACCCAGTGAGGATTAAAATTGCGGCTAATGCTGAAAGCGGAATCATGTTCATCAAAGGCACTAAACACAGCACGGCAAACAAGAGCAATACGCCATGAAAGATGGCAGAACATTTACTTTTAGCTCCAGCACTAGCATTGACAGAACTACGAACAATTACTGACGTTAGCGGCATCCCGCCTATAGCACCCGAAACGACATTGCCGATGCCTTGCGCCCATAACTCTCGGTTGGGGGGTGAAGAGCGCTTATGCGGATCCAATTTATCTGCTGCTTCTAAATTCAATAGAGTTTCTAATGACGCCACAACCGCCAAAGTGATAGCGCCCGTATAAATCAGAGGATTATTTAAAGCGGTCCAATCCGGAAAGATCATCACATTTTGTGGCTGATCCCAAAGGTTAGGAAGTTGGATGAGATTTGATGGATGAACTGCAAAAGACGAGCCACTATAGCTAAATACCAAATAAATCATTACAGTAATCTTTAAATAATTTATCAATATCTTTAACTCTAAACTTAGTTCGAATCGCCTTGACTCGTGACCACATATTTTCTATTGGATTTAAATCTGGACTATATTTAGGAAGCCACACAATGTAATGGCCTGCACAACGTATCAACTCCTGAAGTCTTTTCCCTTTGTGAAAGGTCGCATTGTCCATAATCAAAACACTGCTTTCTTTCAA